>RDXZ01000020.1 GCA_004293265.1 Bacteroidota bacterium
TTAGATGATTCTCGATGAAAATATTTAATTTGTAGACCATGAACAACACATAAAAAATGATTAAAAAAGTGTATTTCTTTGTTTATTTTAGTATAAAATAGAATATACAAAGATAGTAACTGAGTGGTTATAGGAAATCTATGCAGATTCACATTACAATTTTTTGCTAAATTATAATTCTCATTGTCATTTAAATTGATATCAGATATTTTTTCTCTATTTGAAGAATACACAACAAACCGATTTTTATCATATTTCATCTCTTTAATGTATCTTGTGTAATTAGATTGATTAATTAGATCTATACTAAAAAATATAATATTGGTCGCAGATGTTTTTTCTTTGCAATTTGAGGAAAATAAAAAGATTGCTCAATTATTTGATACCAAAGATAAAGATAAAATCGGAGGTTGTTTGTTACCTTTTTGCGAACATTTTTCTGAAAACCAAACTATATTTGCAAAAGAATTAAAAGAAAACACTTTTAAACGTCTTACAAAGGCTTGGCATTCTGAATTTTATAAATCATATAAACACGTGGAACTCGATGTTCCTAATAAAACTTATTTTTTTAGGCGTTTGGCAAATATTGCTTTTTTGAAAGGTATTACAGAGAAAGAAACGATGGCGATTCTTTCTATCACAGAAAAACAATTTTCTCAACCAAAAGAACGTCCTTAATATCATACAACAATGGTTTTTACATTTTATTCATACAAAGGCGGAGTAGGTCGCACACATTTATTGGCAAATATCGCTTCGTATTTATGCTATTATCAAAAAAGAAAAATATTGCTGATTGATTGGGATTTAGAAGCACCCGGTTTGCATTTTTATTTTGATAAAAAAAACGAAGAAATCAAAACAAAAGGACTGATTGATTTACTCAATGAGCAGATAAGCCTATTGCGAAATACGGACAAAGAAGTATTGACTGAAAATGATTTTTATAATCCTTTGCAAGATGTCAAAAATGAATATATCCAAAATATTATTACCGCAAAAAATGGCGGAAAAATAGATTTAATGCCTGCCACACAATATTCCGCAGGCTATCACACCAAAATAGAAGATTTTGATTGGATAAAATTCTATGACCAGCAATATGGAGGAAGTTATCTCCTTTGGCTCAAAAACCAACTCAAAAGCCAATATGATTATGTATTGATTGATAGCAGAACAGGTTTTAACGATTATTCAGGTATTTGCAATGTATTGATGCCTGATATGAATATTGTGGTCGTTGCACCCAATGAACAGAATTTTGAAGGGGCAAAAATCATGACAAAACGCATCATTGAGGCAAATTATACCAAAAGTGAAGCACGAAAACCTTTTGTGTTGCCTGTACTTTCGCGTATAGATGTGAGTGATGACCGTTCAGACGATTGGAAAACGAGATTTGCTACCGAATTTTCTTTTGTTATTCCGAGTTTTGATGAAGATTTAAAGACTTCTACCAAAGAAGTTTTGGAACGTGTATCTGCTTTG
Source organism: Bacteroidota bacterium (assembly GCA_004293265.1). Lineage (GTDB taxonomy): Bacteria > Bacteroidota > Bacteroidia > Cytophagales > Microscillaceae > RDXZ01. The sequence continues at coordinate 1,492 of RDXZ01000020.1, forward strand.
ACCATTATGATATACAACCGTCGGTTTGCGATGGGCGAAAATATCCATTTCAAAGAAGAAGCAATTCCTCTGCCTTTTGGTTCTTATTTGTCTAATTTTGAAAACATTGCCTTGCATTTTTTGGAGCAAATGAACGAAAAAGGCGAGATAAACCTCAAAAAATTAGTAGGCAATGAGATGATTCCTGTTTATCTAAACAACATAGCCAAAAAACCCAAAGATGCAGACTCACATTTTGGATTAGGCTCAATATATTATGAATTAGAAAATTATGAACAAGCAAAAAAGTATATGTCTAATGTTGTAGAAATAGAGCCTGACCATTATGATGCTTGGTATAATTTAGGGATTTTGTATGATGATGGTTTTCAAGACCATGAAAAATCAAAAGAGGCATATCTCAAAGCAATAGCAATAAAACCTGATGACCATGAGGCTTGGTATAATTTAGGGATTTTGTATCGAAATGGTTTTCAAGACTATGAAAAATCAAAAGAAGCATATCTCAAAGCCATAACGATAAAACCTGATAAACACGAGGCTTGGAATAATTTAGGGCTTTTGTATCTCACTCATTTTAAAGATTATGAAAAATCAAAAGAGGCATATCTCAAAGCAATAGCGATAAAACCTGATAAACACGAGGCTTGGTATAATTTGGCTTGTTGGTACAGCCTACAAAAAAACAAAAGGGAAGCATTGGCTTATCTCCACAAAGCCATTGTTTTGAATCCTGATAAATTAAAACCACACGCAAAAACGGATACAGATTTTGAATGGCTGTGGGAAGATATAGATTTTTTGGCGTTGGTACAAGGATAATCACACACTGGTTTAAGTTTAAACGAAGCAAAAACTTGCGATAGTTTTGTTTTTTTGAATAGACTTAAACCAGTTAGGAAATTTTTGCTCAATATCACTAAAAATAATTGGTATCAATTTTTTTTCTACGATAATATTTCCGCCCATAGTTGTAACATTTCTTCTTTGGGCATTTTTCTTAATTTTTTATCGTTTTCAGTGATGACATCTTTTTTTAGATTTGCTCCCAAATTTTGTACGGAATCAACTTTTAAAATATGGACAATAGGATAAGGAGCCATAGCCGTTAGGTTTCGTGGGGAATCCACAGGTACGCCTTTGAAACGCGCGTACGGGTGAAAAGATACAATTTGATATTTTTTTTCTAAATTATTTAACACAAGTGTTTCTTCACAAAAATTAAAAAATATTTGAAATTGCTCGATTTTTCCAAACGCAGGAATAATCATCAAAGTCGTTTCGGTCGTTGGATTTTCGTCTAAAAAATCTATTTCTGCCATAAAAGCTTCCAAAAAACTTTTCATATTATCGGTATCTGCGACTATAAAACGTATTTCTTGATTTTGAAAAGGAAGTTTTGCAAACGGACATAAATTAAGCCCAATAATAAAAGTTTCTACCCATTTTTGAACCACATCAATAGTTTCTTTTTTTTGTTGTTCTGATAACATAAATAAAATAATGATTTTTTGATAATAAATTAGTCCATTAGTTTTTTAGTTTGGTTGCAAAAATAAGAAAATATATTCAGAAATTAAAACATAATCAATAAAAATTTTTCAAAAAATAAATTCATTTTAAAAATAAATTCGCTAAAAAATATGATTTTTTGATGTATATTTGCACAAAAAAATAAGATTTTGATATGAATTCCTTAGTATTATTACAAAAAGATTTAGAAAAAATAAATAAAATAATTAGTATAAAAAAAATATTAAATCAGCATTGGCAGACCAATACAATAGAAAAATATTATCAAAAAATGGATTTTTTGTATCGATATTTTCATTCTAAAGAAGGTGCAATGCACTTTCCTTTGTATTTGCCAAATGGTGAAAAACATCACGCAGAAGCACTCACCGAACAAGCAAATTGTATTATCAATCACGCAAAAAATATAAATGCAAAAAAAATTATAGAATTGGGCTGTGGAATGGGATACAACGTGAGATATATTGCCGAAAAATTACCAAAAGTAGAAAGTTATGGTTTAGACCTCAGCGAAAATCATCTCAAATTTGCAGCCAAAAAATCAAAATTATTGCCTAATACAAATTGGATTATTGGAAATTTAGAAAATCCAACGATTGAAAACTTTGATATTTTGTTTGCCGTAGAAAGTTTTTGTTATACCCAAAACCTCGAATTGACGCTCCAAAATTGGTATAATGCCACAAAAAAAGGAGGAAAAGCAGTTATTTTTGATGTATTTTTACCAAAAACATACGCACACGCACACGAGGATTTTAAAATTGCTACACAAATGACTGCCATTGGGTTTGCTGTCAAAAATTGGTGGGAAATAGAATTAGTAGAAAAAATTGCTAAAAAAATTGGTTGGAAAATCAATCAAATCAATGATATTTCTGCAAGTATTCAACCTAATTTGCAAAGATTTGGAAAAGATACTACCAAATTATTAAATTATTATCGGATTACAAAATTTTGTCATCAAATCGGAATTTTACCATCAATTTGGCTAAAACATTGTGTTACAGGTATTTTGGCGGCACATACTATCGGAAGTTTGGCACAGGCATATTATCAAATTGAGTTAGAAAAATAAATAAAATCCAAACAAAAAACCTAATTATTTTTTCAAATAATTAGGTTTTTTGTGTTTTAATAAAAACTATTTTTTTGCATTAATATCAAAACCAATATGCACCGTAGGATTGATAAATTTATCACCTAAAGATTTGTCAGCACCATAACTAAGTTTCCAATCAGTGCGTTCTATATTAAATTTTGCCTCTGCTTTTACGCTACCATCTTTATCAACAGTAATTTTAGCAGGAAAAGTAATAGATTTTGTTACACCTTTCAATTCTAAATTACCTGTTACCAATGAATTTGGGTCAGCCAATGTATATTTTTTATCTTTTTCGTCATCAGCTTTTTTAGATTTTGAGTATTTTTTTACGCTTGTGATTTCAAAAGTTGCCGTAGGGAATTTTTTTGTTTCAAAAAAATCAGTATCTTTCAAATGTCCTTCTAATTTTGCTTTGCCTTTTTCGGGAGTCAAATCTTTTACTTCCAAAGAATTGATGTCAATTGTAAAACTTCCACCTACCACACTTCCATCTTTTACAGATAATTTTCCGTCTTTCAATTGGAAAGTTCCATCGTGTTTGTCAGTAGGTTTTGTACCTACCCAAGTTACTACGCTTGTTTTAGTGTTTACAGATACTTCTTGGGCATCGGCTGATGTTTTTTCGTCTACTTTTTTAGCATCAGTAGTTTCAGCTTTGTCACTTTTAGGGGCTTGTGTACAATTTGATACAGAAAAAGCAACTGCTGTACCTAATAATATTGTTTTTAAAAAATTCATAATAAATAAAAATTAGTAAAAAATAAAATTGTCATTTAAACAAAAATAAATGATTTGATGTTATAACATTGGTTTTCATCAAATAGTTTCAATATTTGGTAAAATATTTTAGTTTTTGCTAATATTTATACAGATAGAATTTTTATGAAAATAAAAAAAGGATTTTAATTTGTAAACTCTATGTTATTGATATGCTTCTTGTGGTACTTTTCTGTATAAACTTTTGCACTCAAAAATAATCAAATTTATTGAACTTTTTTTTGCTAAATATTATTTATAAAAAAAACAATCTTTTTGCAATTTTGTTGCAAAAATAATTTATCTTTGCAAAAAAATTAGATTTAATTATGTTAAAGACTGAAAAATTAGGAATTTCTTTATCCGTTGTATGTGCAATTCATTGCATTACATTGCCTTTTTTGATTACATTTTTTCCTCTTTTAGGAATAGATTGGTTTCACGAAAGTATTGAATTTGTTTTGTTAGGTGGCAGTTTTTTACTAGCTATGTGGATTTTAGGTACAGATTACAAAAAACATAAAATTGTTGAGCCTTTGATTTGGGCTTGTTTAGGCTTTGTTTTTATTGCTACGGGGCATATATTGGAACAATCAGAAACTATATTTTCTTTTTTAGGCGGAATAAGTTTATTAATCGCTTATTGGCGAAATATGAAAGTAAAACATCAAATAAAAGCTTGTGAATGTTAAAATGATATATATTTAACTTTCCAAAAGTTTTTAAAACTTTTGGAAAGTTAAGAAAGTTCGCATCAATTATATTGCTGAAAAAATGACTGAACAATTTTTATCCTTTGTTTGGAAATACCAAAAATTTGACAAGCAAAACCTACGCACAAGCACAGGCGAACCATTAGAAGTTTTTAATATTGGTTATCAAAACGAAAATGCAGGCGCTGATTTTGAAATGGTGCGTATTTTTTGGGATAATAAAGAATGGATTGGCACTGCAGAAATCCATCTCAAATCTTCTGATTGGGACGCACATCAACACACAAAAAACAATGCTTATAACAATGTTGTGTTACATATCGTTTGGGAAGATGATAAAAATATTGTACGCCCTGATGGTTCTACTATTCCAACATTAGCACTCAAAAATCGTACTCCTGTTTATTTATATCAACGTTGGAGAGGTTTAGAATTAAATAAAAATAGTATTGCTTGTTCAAGTTATTTGCCTGAAATCAATGATTTGACAAAAGCACAATTATTAGAAAATGCACTTTTACATCGGCTACAAAAAAAGGCTGAAATAGTCAAACAAATTTGGATTGAAAACGAATTGGATTGGGAAGAAACGGCTTATCAATTGTTAGCCAAATCATTGGGAATGAAAGTCAATCAAGAGCCTTTTTTGAGGTTAGCCAAATCACTTTCTTTTAAAATTATTCTCAAAAATCGTGATAATTTATTTGCTTTGGAGGCTTTGTTATTTGGCGTAGCTGGATTTTTGGAGGGAGAAACGCAAGACCAATATCATCAACAATTACAAAAAGAATATCGTTTTTTAGCCCATAAATATCAACTCAAAGATAAAAATTTGCAGTTAAAAGATTGGTTTTTTTTACGTATGCGCCCCGCCAATTTTCCTACTTTGCGTATTGCTCAATTGGCACAGATTTTACACCAAAATCCTACTATTTTTTCTTTATTGATAGAAGAAAATTCGGCTTCGTTGATAAAAAACTTAAACATATCTGCTTCATCTTATTGGGAAACTCACTATCAATTTGGAAAAGAAACAAAAAATAAACATACACAATTAGGAAAAAATACGATAGAAAATTTGTTAATAAATGCAATTATTCCTTTAAAATCTTGTTATTATTTGGAAAAAGACAATGACAATGGATTGGTGCAAGTTACAGAAATTTTAACAAATATTCCCGCAGAAAAAAATCAATACATCGAACTTTGGGCAAAAAATAACATCAAAGTAAAAAATAGTTATGATTCACAAGCATTATTAGAACAATATAACCATTTTTGCAGTCAAAAACGTTGTTTAGAATGTGTTATTGGTGTGCAGATTATAGGAAAAACATAGTTTTTATAAGATATTTTTGTGTTTTATTTTTTAAATTTAATTTTTTGGTTATCTTTGCAAAAAATAAAAAGAGTTTTCATACCAAAATTCTTTTTATTTATTTTTGAAAACCATTACAACAAAGTAATATTTTATAAGACAATTTGATAAAAAACATTTAAAAGATGAGAAGTAAAGAAAATAAGCAATTTTGGGACGAGTTTAATTTGATGTCTTTCGAGATGAAAGAAACATTAAAAATGGTTGCTTTATCATATTCGGGGGCAAGTCATGAGGGAATAAAGGCAATTTATAGTGGTTTGCAAAAAGAAAATGTAGAAGGATATTCAAAAGCATTTAATGAAAAGACTTTTAGGTTAGCGATTAGTAATTTGACAAGCAGACAATATGTTTCTCAAATAACTGCTGGCTGGTCGTCAGTAAAGTATAGAATATCATCGCTAAAATTATTGACAGAAATTGTTTTTGAAATTTTTAAAGACAAAAGTAGTTATCCTTTTTATAAAAAATATTCATTGTCTAATGGTATTAGAGAGTATTATTATAATGATTATGATAGATATGGCATAGTAATGACTGATATTATTTGTGCAATATTTGAAGGCAAGAAGGAAGATTTTGATAAAAATTATTCAATAATTAAAGAAAATCAAACACATTTATCATATTTTAAAGCTGAAAAATATTTAGCGTATGGTTTTGATGATATATTAACGAGCGAACTCAATGATATTATACCTGATGTCATCAAAGATGAAATCGTACTTCCTTTGGCTCAAAATAATATTCTTTTACTCAAAAAAAATAATGAATTAGTGGAATATTTAGAAAGAAGATATAATGAAAAACCTGAAAATATTGATTTTATTTATTTTGTTCTTTTTTATTATTTATATGTAGGAAATTGGGATAAAATCGATGAAATTCTCAAAAAAATAAATATTTCACACATAGAATCCGAACTTACAGGCTGTTTGAAATTCTTACAAGGTGATAGTAATAAAGCCATTGAATATTTTGAACTGGCTTTTGAAATGAGAAAAAAACTTACTAAATCAGTAAAAAAACACGCTTTTGAAAATATTTCAAGTTTTTTTTATGTAGCGGCTCATCTATCTTTGAGAGATATTGCCTCACACAACAAACTAAGGGAGTATATCAAAAATGCCAAAAAATTAATGCATAATCCCAAACCAATATTGTTTTTGGAAGGCTTGATGTATATATTAGAAAACCAAACTACTCTTGGGCAATCTTTAATGTCTGATATTTTTTATACCAATCAGTCTCCAGAACTCAAAGTTTTTTATTATTTATGTCATGCTTGGGGAAATGTGGATATATATGTGCAATCACAAAATATTGAAGATTTGATGTTGACAGCCAAAAATAATGGTTATGATTGGGTGACTTTCTTGTTGGCATCTGTGCGTAAAAAAATAAATGATAAATCTACCATAGCAAATGGGATTATTACAAGATTTAAAGTAAATTATCCATACGATTTTGTAGATTTAATACAGACTTATTTCACAAAAGAAGAAGACTGGCTACAATCTTTGAAAATTTTACAACAATTATCCTCAGATGACAACGTAAAAAAAACACAATCAGAAGGCAGATTGGTCTGGTTAGTCAATTTTAAATCAAAGGCACTTATGCCAAAAGAACAAAAAATCAATAAAAATGGTAGTTGGTCTGCGGGTAAAGCTATTAGTATCAAACGTTTGAAAGAAGGAGAATCAGAATATGCGACTCCACAAGATATGAAAATTGTGTCTAACTTTGACAGCGAATATTATTATTCAGGTTATACTTTGAATTTTGACAAGGCTTGTTTAGCAATGATTGGGCATCCTAATCTTCTTTTAGAGGAAAGTCAGGGTACAATAAGTGTAGAAGTAATAAAAGCCGAACCCGAAATTTTGATAGAGGCGGTAAAAAATAGTACCAATATTATGGTTTCTTTTTCGGTTGATGCGCGTCAAACAGGAGTTAAAGTTATCAAAGAAACAAATACACGTTATAAAGTATTTAATATCACAGAAATTCATAAAAGGATATACGAAAATTTAGGCTCAGGAAAATTATCTATTCCCGAAAAAGGACGTGAAATTCTTTCCAAAACGCTTGGAAGTATGGTTAATATTGTCAATATAACCTCTTCGATTAGTAATTTTGGTATCGATTTGCCAAGAGTAGATGCTGATTCGCAAATTTATGCCCTTTTGTTGCCGTTTAATAATGGTGGACTAAAATTAGAACTATTAGTCAAACCTTTTACCATTTCACCGCCTTATTTGAAGCCTGGGAAAGCACCTGAAACCGTCATAGGCGAGGTAAATAAGCAAAAAGTACAGACTTCTCGAAATATAGAAAGTGAAAAAGCAAAAGTTAAAAAAATAATTAAGAGCTGTGAGATTCTAAACATTAACAATAATAGTGATTTGGAATGGAGTTTTGAGGACCCACAAGATTGCTTGGAAGTTTTGTATCAATTAGAAGAACAAAAAGAAAATGTGGTAATTGAATGGCCTGAGGGACAAAAATTTAAAATTGCACACAGAATTTCTAATGGAAATATGTCTTTATCTATCAAAAAACAAAATGATTGGTTTGATATTGACGCAGAAGTAAGATTAAACGAAAACAATGTCATCAAAATGGCTGAATTGTTAGAAATGTTGGATAATTCTAAAAATAGATTTATTCAATTAAAAGACGGACAATTTTTAGCCTTGACAGAAGTTTTTAGAAAACGTTTGGAGGAAATAAAAAAATTTACAGAAAAAACAAAAGATGGACTACGTTTTCATAATCTGGCGGCACTTACGATGGACGATATTGTGCAAGATTTTGAAAATGTAAAAGTAGATACAGGCTGGAAAAATCAAATTAAAAAAATAAAAAATGCACAGGCTATCAATCCAAAAGTCCCTACTACGCTCAAAACAGAGTTAAGAAACTATCAAATCGATGGTTTCAAATGGCTCGCACAACTTTCAGAATGGGGTGTTGGGGCTTGTTTGGCTGACGATATGGGGCTTGGAAAAACAATTCAAGGCTTGGCTTTGATTTTGCACAGAGCAAGTCAAGGACCGACTTTGGTGGTCGCGCCTGCGACTGTGGCAAGAAATTGGATGGCAGAGGCAGCTAAGTTTGCTCCGACAATGAACACAACACTTTTTGGAGGCAAAGAAAGAGAACAACAAATGGCAGAACTCAAAGAACACGATTTGATGGTGTGTAGTTATGGACTTTTGCAACAAGATGCCGAAAAATTTGCCAAAGTAAAGTGGGCAACTGTGATTTTAGATGAAGCACAAAATATAAAAAATATGTCCACAAAACGCTCAAAAGCCGCAATGGACTTGCAAAGTGATTTTAAAATGATTACCACAGGAACGCCCATCGAAAATCATTTGGGAGAACTTTGGAATTTATTTAGGTTTATTAATGCAGGACTTTTAGGTTCTTTGAGTAATTTTAATGAAAAATTTGCTTTGCCAATCGAAAAAAATCAAGAGCCAGAAACTCAAAAACAACTTCAAAAATTATTAAAACCCTTTATTTTAAGAAGAAGAAAAAGCCAAGTATTAGAAGAACTGCCAAGCAAAACCGAAATTACTTTGACCGTTGAAATGTCAAAAGAAGAAAGTGCGTTTTATGAGGCTTTACGTATGCGTGCTATCGAAAAACTCAGAGAATCTTCACAAGAAAATGGCGTACACGAAGGAGAAAGACGTTTTCAAATTTTGGCGGAGATCATGAAATTAAGACAAGCAAGTTGTAATACAAAATTAGTCTTAAAAGATTCAGATATATCGAGCTCAAAATTAGAACTTTTGTTAGAAACTGCCGAAGAATTAAGAGAAAATGGACATAAAGCCTTAGTTTTTAGCCAATTTGTTGGGCATTTAACTTTGATAAAAGAGGCGTTTGAAAAAAGAGGTTTTTCTTATAAATATTTAGACGGCACAACTCCAATGAAAAAAAGAGAAGAATCTATCAAAGAATTTCAAAATGGTGAGGCTGATTTTTTCTTAATTAGTTTGAAAGCAGGGGGAGTAGGATTGAATTTAACAGCCGCTGATTATGTCATTCACATGGATCCTTGGTGGAACCCTGCGGTGGAAGACCAAGCCTCTGATAGAGCGCACCGAATCGGACAACAACGTCCTGTTACTATTTATAGATTGGTTACAAAAAATACGATTGAGGAAAAAATTGTAGGTTTACACCGCGATAAACGTGATTTGGCTGATAATTTATTAGAAGGAACAGAGATGAGTGGTAAAATATCTTCTGATGAATTGTTAAATTTGATAAAACAAGTATAAAAATAAAGGTAAAATAATGTATATATAATCGAGCATTTTTGCTCGATTATTTTTTATACTAATGCTTGTTTTTCTGACAATTTATGTGGATAATTTTTTGAGAGCCAAAAATTATTTTCTAAAAATCCACTCTAAAAAAATAGGCATAGCTTCTGCCCAAGTATTTGGATTATGTTTTCCGCCTTTCATTTCATAGTAGGTAACATCTTTTTGAGTATAAAGTTTTTTCTTTAATTCTTGCATCAAATCTAAAGTATCATCAATAGCATCAATAATTCCGTTGTTATTTCTATCAGAAGTTTCGTCTTCTGTTCCTGCTTGAAACCAAAATTTTAGTCCTTTTTTATGTTCTTGATTTTTGACTAAATTATGCATAATTCTATCATTATCCTCTTTTTGATTATCTTCGTATCTTTTTTGTCGCCACCAAAGCGAGCCAGAAAAAACACCTACTTTTGAGAAAATACTTGGATTTGCCCAAACAATATCTATGGCAGATAGTCCACCCAAAGAAAAGCCTGCAAAATATCTATGTTTTGCGTTATTTTTTAGTTTGAAATTTTTTTCTAAAAATGGTAATAATTCTTGAATCACAAAGTCATTATGTTGTTTGGCTTGGTTTCCTCTTCCTGCGTAGTCTGCTTGTGAGGCTGTGCCGTATTCATTCATTCTATTTTCGTTAGCGTGAATACCAACCACTAAAATAGGTTGTATTTTTTTACTTTTAGACATCATATTCAATGTTTCTAACATACGCAAAGCCTCAAAATCTTGTCCGTCATTGATAAGTAACAAAGGCAAATTTGTCAGATTTTTATCTTTTTTTTGAGGAATTAGAGTAGTGATGGTTACTTCTCTTTTTAAAAAATTAGAATAAATTGTTTGCGTTTTTGATGTATAATCAGCCGTTGCAAATAGTTGTGAGAAAAACCAAAGTTTTAACATAGTATCAAAATATAAAGATGAAAAATAAAATACGTGGTAACTATTTAGGTTATTTTGGTGCAAGCGTGGACGCTTGCACCAAAATAATCTCGTGCAAGCGTCCACGCTTGCACGAAGTTCTTTTTAACCCAAATAATAATTTTATAACTACCTAAATAGTTACAATATGTGAATAAAAAAAAATTATTCACATACCAAAAAATATTAATAATCGCCCAAGGTTTCGGGTAGTTGTGCCAATGCTTTGGCTAATTGTTCATCGTTAGGAGCAATGCCATGCCAATGATGACTTCCCATCATAAAATCAACACCTGCACCCATTTCTGTTTTCATCAAAAGTAAAATTGGTTGTCCTTTTCCTGTCAATTTTTTGGCTAAATCTAATGTTTCTACTACTTTTTCCATATCATTTCCTTGCATTTCCAAAACTTGCCAGCCAAATGCTTTCCATTTTGCTCCCAAATCCAACAAAGACATTACTTGATTGGTGCTTCCGTCTATTTGTTGTCCATTGACATCAATCGTTGCTATCAAATTATCAATTTTATGATGTGCCGCATACATAGCGGCTTCCCAAATTTGTCCTTCTTGTTGTTCACCATCACCCATCAAAACATAGACTATTTTTTCATCTTGATTCATTTTTTTGGCTTGTGCCGCACCAATAGCTACTGACAAACCTTGCCCCAACGAGCCAGAGGCAATTCTGATGCCGTCCAAATGCTCGTGAGTGGTAGGGTGTCCTTGTAATCTTGAATTGATTTTACGAAAAGTAGCTAATTCAGAAGGTTGAAAAAAACCTGCACGACTTAAAGTGCTGTACCAAACAGGCGAAATATGTCCATTCGATAAGAAAAATAAATCTTCGTTTTTACCTTCCATCTGAAAAGGCAATTTATAATCTAAGGTATGAAAATAAAGTGCTGTAAAATAATCTGCACAACCCAAAGAGCCACCTGGATGTCCTGATTGACAACCATGCACCATTCTTACTATATCTCTACGAATTTGTGAGGCTGTATTTTTTAATTCTAAAATATTCATTATTATTTATTTAATTATTTTTTGTTTTTAAATGAAATCAAAAACACTCAAAAAAGGATTTTTTCTTTTTTTTGAGTGTTTTTTTATATTTTAATGTAAAATTTTCATTGATAGCAATAAATTATCCTCTGCCATGCATCATTTTGATTAGCATTTTTGATAGTGCAAATAAAACCAAACCTGAGAATATCACAAAAATGGCAATCGAACTAAAAATAAGTGTCGGTCCTAATGTTTCTACATATACCCCAATATATCCACCTGCAATCTGTGCCACAAATGGTGATAAAAACCATACGCCCATCAACATTGAAGCATAAGTAACGGGTGCTAAACGAGTTATCATTGATAAACCTATCGGAGATAGACATAATTCGCCAACTGTATGAAAGAAATAAGTAGCAACTAACCAAAATAAACTTGCTTTGATGGCTGTGTCTTTTATATCTCCGCCTCTTTCCATTACTGCACCTAACATAAATATAAATCCTATGCCTAACATTATCATACCAAAAGACATTTTGACAGGAATACTAAAATCTTTTCCTTTTTTGGCTAAATTTGTCCATAAAATAGCAAAAAGAGGTGCTAAAAGTATAATAAATAATGGGTTAACTGATTGAAAAAATGAAGTAGGAATTGTATAACCAAAAACAACTCTATCAATATAATCTTTTGTATATAAATTTAAAGAACCACCTGCTTGCTCAAAACCTGCCCAAAAGAAAGTTACAAAAATTGTGATAACAAATATAACAGACATTCTGTCTATTTCTTCTTTGGTCAAAGGAGTTTGTTGTTCTCCTTTTGATTTATCTATTACCACAGGATACTTACCAATATCTCCTAAGTATTTTTGTGCTAATAGATTGAACATAATTTGTCCGATTAACATACCTATACCCGCCGCTAAAAAGCCATATTCGAAAGCAAATCTTGTTATTTTACCTGTCGCATCTTTTTGTGCAAATAAATCTTCTGCTAAATATCCACAAACCAAAGGAGCAAACAATGCACCCATATTGATTCCCATATAAAAAATAGTAAATGCACTATCACGTCTTGGGTCGCCTTGTTCGTAGAGTTGTCCTACTAAAGTAGAAATATTTGGTTTAAAGAAACCATTACCAATAATAATTAAAAATAAACCTAAGTAAGTATAACTAATACCTAATTGTGGAGTAGAAAACAAACTAAATTGCCCTAACATCATCAAAATACCACCTATCAAAATGGCTTTTCTTTGTCCTAAGTATTTATCTGCTAACCAACCACCAATAATGGGAGTAAAATATACAAATCCTGTAAAGTAACCATAAATCAATGTAGAACTTTCTTTGGAAAATCCAAGTCCGCCTCTCATAGCAGTTTCTGCCAAGTAGAGTACTAACATTGCTCTCATTCCATAATAACTAAATCTTTCCCACGTTTCGGTAAGGAAAAGTAGATAAAGTCCTTTTGGATGTCCTTGATTAGCATTCTTATCTAAAGTAATATTTGCCATTGTATATTATTAAATTTTCCTAAGAAGGAAGATAGTATTAGAGTCCAAGATTTATTTGATAAAGAAAAAATGTTATGTTTGTTTTTTCTTTGAAGTTGCAAAATTATAAGATTATTTGGAATAAAAAATTTTTTTTGCATTTTTTTTTAAAATAATTGTATTTTTTTTTCAAAAAGGCAAAACATCGTCATTAATTTGCAATTCTCTCCAAGATTTTCCTAAAAACTTGATTAAATCAGAAGCCAAAACGCTCACTTCACTCATCGAAGATTTGGCATTATCTCCTGCGTGTCCATGCCAATATACGCCCAATATACTCGCCTCCCAAGAAGTATAACCTTGTGCCAAAAGAGAAGTAATAATACCAGTTAAAACATCTCCACTTCCACCTTTTGCCATCGCTGAATTGCCTGTATTGTTAAAATAAACTCTGCCTTCGGGAGTGGCAATGGCAGTATGATGACCTTTGAGCAACACGATTGATTTTATTTTTTGTGCCAATATTTTTAGTTTTTCCAATCGTTCCAAACTATCTTCGGAAGCCCCTACCAATCTATCAAATTCTTTTGGGTGTGGAGTCAGAATACTATTTTGTGGAATCAATGACAAACCTTTTTCTCCCATTTCTGCAATCAAATTTAAGGCATCTGCATCTAACACTAAAGGGTTTTTGTTTTGTATTAAAAAATTTTCTAACCAAGTTTTTGTATCAGGATTTGTTCCTAAGCCACAACCAATGCCAATGGCTTGGTATTTTTCTGTATTTTGTATATCTTTTGTGATGTATTTTTCATTTTCATCAGCCAAAAATATAGCATCAGGCAAGGCGGTTTGTAAGATAGTATGAGCAGAGCAAGGAGCAAAAATAGTCAAAAGTCCTGCACCACTTTTTAGACAAGCTTTGCCTGCCAGCAAAATTGCTCCTGCTTTTCCGTATTCACCACCAATCAAGAGTGCGTGTCCAAAAGTTCCTTTATGTGCAAATTTCGGTCTTTTTTTAATAAATTTTTTTACTAAATCTTTGGTGATTAATTCATATTGAAATTCATTGATAAATAAAAAATCAGGGTGTAAATATACATCAATCACTTTCCAATTTCCTACATATTTTTCGTTTTCAGGCAATAAAAATGCTAATTTTGGGGCTTCTAAGGTAAGGGTTTCGGTGGCACAAATCACTGCATTTCCCTCCGATATTTTATCAGACAATAAACCTGAGGGCATATCAATAGCAAAAACTTGGTTAGATAATTTATTGATTTTACAAAAAAAATCTGCTACCCAGCCTGTAACAGGTCTTGTAAGCCCTGTACCAAAAATTCCGTCTATAATTAAAGCATCTGCGGGAATATTAGGAATTTGTGTGGTGTGTGTAACATCAAATATATCAATATCAGTAGAAGTTTCTAAAATATATCTTGCTTTGGCAGTTTCCTCTGTAAATTTTTCGCCGTGCCAAATTACCCAAACATATACTTTGTAGTTTCTTTCTGCTAACATTTTGGCTATACACAAAGCATCTCCGCCATTGTTGCCCAAACCTGCTAAAATATAAATGTTTTGTTCACGATAAGATAAATATTGAAATCTTAACTTATGCATCCAATATTTTGAGGCTCTCAACATCAAATCAAAAGACTCAATCGGCTCATTTTCTATGGTAAACTTATCCCAAGCGCGTGTTTGTTCACCCGTTAATATTTTCATAAATAGTTGATTTTGAAAAGTATATTATCAAATATATTTCATAAACTAATAGTGAACAATAAAGTTTATTTTTTTTGATTTTTTGTTTGAGATTTTATTGATGATAAAACAAAGTTTTTTTTGTATCTATTTAGCCACAACTCCGAAGGGGAGAAATAGATATAATTATTTTTGCTTACTATTGTCATATTTTTGTTGGTGATATTTTTCTAATTTACCTAATATTTGGTATAAAATTTCTTTTTCATCAACAGAAAGTATAGCATAAACATTGCTTGCTAATTCTTGTAAAATAGGATAAACGCTAAATAATTTTTCGCGTCCTTTGTCTGTTAATCTTACTCTTTTGGCTCTTTTATCCAATTCGTCAGGATATTCTTCTAAATATTTTTTGCTAATAAGTCGATTAATTACTCCAATTCCTGAGCTAAATTCAGAAATACAATAATGAATCATATCGCTTTTGGTTGGATTTTTTAAATCGAGTGTACTTCCTAAATACCAAACCTCTTCGACAGTATCCATTTCTATGGTTGTAGCCAAAATTTTCATTTGCATATCTACAAATTTTGCTAATCTCCCTGCCGCCCTTCCGATTTGCCCTTCTAATGAAATACTTTTTTCGTGATTAGGTTTATATTTTTCAACTTCTCTCATTTTTTCGCTTGCTAAATAATGTTTGCAAAAGTCAGCAATAGAAACTTCTGTGTGTATGTTTTCTTCTTGATATTGATGAAAAAGATTAACTAATTCTACGAGATTATTTTTCATAAAAAAATATTATTTTAATTTTCTTGCAAAATTAAGAAAAAAAATTAAAATATTTTTTGATTATAAATATTTAATAAAAAAAAATGGTAGTGCTGTTAATGTAATGCTTTGTCCTGCTGAACGAAGTGAAGCAACTGCTTGTTGAAAGGCGTTTTGTGAACGAAATTGCATATTTTTCGCTTCGCTCAAAAAGACAAAAACAGTACATTTATAGCACTATCAAAAAAATTAGACAAAAAAAATGTTGTAAAAAAGTATAATTTTACAACATTTTAATTGAGAAAAATAGATAACATTTATATTTGTTTTGATAAACAAAATTAAGAAAATGATAACGTATGATTTAGATTTATACAAATTCTAATACTAAAAATATTAAGGCAATAATAATACAAACAACGCCCAAGATGTAAAAAACACCTGCATCTTTAATCACTCCTCCCAAAAGGATTAAACAAACGCCAATCAGTGCGAAAATAACAGCAGTTCGCATATTGCCTGATAATCTTTTTATTTTTTCTTCTGATTGCTCACGCAAAATTTTTGCTTGTTCAGGAGTAGCAGTTTTTAATTCTTTTTTAAGGCGTTTCTTTTCTGCTTTTTTGATAAGATATTTTAAATACCATTGTCCTATTTTAGAATTTAAAAACTTTTCTGCTTTTTTTTGTTGGCGAATTTGTTTTTTTTCCGCTTTTATTTCAGCTTTTGTTTTTATTTTTGTTTCTGTTGAAATTTCTTTTTTGATTTCAATAGGTTTTTCCTTTATTTTTTCAGGAATAACTATTAATTCAGAAGGTTCTTTGCCACCTGCGGCGGCATCATTGTCGTTTTGTGCTTGTATATTCATTGCAAATAAAAAAAATGCAATAAAAATAAGAAATAAGTTTTTTTTCATAATAAAATGTTGTAATTTTGAAAATTGAAAAGATACGATTGAAAAATATTACTTCACAAAGGTACTTTTTTGTATTGAAATAAACAAATAAATCTTTAAAAATATTTGTAAAAAGGGCAAAGAAATTGCTTGTTTTAATTTTTGAATGAATAAATGGCTTAAAAATATCATATATATATGGTTGTTGTTTTGTGTTGAAAACATATACGCACAACGCACAGGAAAACTTTTTTCGCGTAATTACTTTCCACACGAATATAAAGCTGCTTCGCAAAATTGGGAAGCCGTTCAAGATGTGGAAGGCAATCTTTATTTTGCTAATGACAAAGGCGTTTTGGTTTATAACGGATTGTCTTGGCTTTTATTGACTACTCAAAATGAGTCCGCAGTCCGTTCTTTGGCGTATTCTACCAAAGAAAAAAGAGTTTATATAGGGGCTTCGGGTGATTTTGGTTATTTACAACCGACTACTAACGGAAGCCTTGAATATATTTCTTTGATTAAATATTTACCTGAAAAAGAAAAAAAATTTGAAGATGTTTGGAGTGCGCACGCCACACAAGAAGGCATCGTTTTTCAAACTGATAAAAATGTTTATTTATATCAACCTCAAAAAAAATCATTTCAAATTTATAAAACTTCTGATTCGTCTTATTTTTTTCTTACTTTTTATCTACAACAAAAAACTTTTATATTAGATATAGAAAAAGGTTTGATGCTCTTACAAAATGGAAATTTAAAATTAGCCAGAGGTGGAGAATATTTTAAAAACAAAAAAATTTATACTATTTTATCTTTCAAAGAAAATGAATATTTGGTAGGCGTGAGAAATGAAGGACTTTTTTGGTATAAACCCAAACAAAATAACGATATTATTGTACCTTTTAAAACCGAAGCAGATACTTTTTTGCAAAAACATCAATTGTATAGTGGTTTGGCTTTGTCCGAAGACGAATTAGCAATAGGCACACGCACAGGTGGAGTAGCAATTATTGCAAAAGATGGAAAATTAAAAGAAATTTTAGATAAATCAAAAGGTTTGGCAGATAATAATGTCCGATTTATGACTTTAACACAAGACAAAACAATTTGGATTGCCTTAAATCACGGCATTACAAAAGTGAATTTGTATGCGCCTTGGCGTTTTTGGGACGAAGAAAATGGCGTTACAGGAATTGTAAGGGATATTTTAGTCAAAGATGAAAAAGTTTGGGTTGCCACTTCCTCTGGAGTTTTTTATAAAAAAAATAATGAAAATTATTTTACTCAAATCGAAGGCATTGATACCGAAACTTGGACTTTGTTAGCCTTAGAAAATGGACAAATATTGGTTGGGGCTAATGACGGAATTTATGAAATTTCAAAAAATATTTCAAAAAATATTCTAAAAACTCGCCCAAAAGCAGTCTTAAAACTCTATTTATCACCCAAAAAAGATAATATTTATGCAGGTTTAAAAGGCGGTTTGTTAGAACTAAAACTACCTTTACAAAATCTAAAAGTAAAAAATTTTGAATTTATAGAAGAAGAAATTTACTCAATAGTCGAAACCAAAAGCAATGAAAAAACACTCTGGTTAGGAACTTTTGTCAAAGGCGTTTTCGAACTTAAATTTGATAAAAATAATCAAACTTCAGCCAAAAATCTAAAAAATTATACCTTAGAACACGGACTTCCAAGCCTTCGAGATAATAAACTATTGTTGGATAATGATGAAAATTTGATTTGTGCTACTCGAAAAGGATTGTATGAATTTCAACATACAGAACAAAGATTTGTACCAACAGACAAATGGGGAATCAATTGGGCAGATGATACTTTTAAAATCAAAAATTTATATAAAATTGACGAAACTTATTGGATTGTCGGTGATGACCAGTTGTATTTTAATATCACAGAAATTTCTAAAAATAATAAAAAAGAGTTGATTCAAAACGATATTTGGTATAGATTATTGCCTGAATTTTCAGAAATTATTGTTGCTCCCCAAACCACACAAAAAATTTGGGTGGGTGGTTCGGAGGGTGTTTTTTATTTAGATAAATCTACTTTCAAATATTTGCCTTTGCCACTCAAACCTCATTTGAGTAAAGTAATTTTGGGTAGAGATAGCCTTTTGTATGGTGGATTTGGAACAATTATTACCCCAAAAATCACTATCGAACAAGCAACAGAAATTACTTTTGAATTTACTTCGCCTATTTTTGAGGACGAAAAAAGATTGCAATATGCTTACGCACTGACCAACAAATCAGAAAAAAATCCAATTTGGAGAAATTGGGAGGTTACAAATCAAGTCCGTTATACTAATTTATTAGAAGGAAAATATATTTTTTGGGTAAAAGTAAAAGATATTTTTGGACAAGAAAGTGCCGCAGTAATGTATGAGTTTGTCGTTTTGCCACCTTGGTATCGGACTTTGTGGGCTTATTTTTTGTTTGTGATTATATTATTCACTTGTATTTATATGGTGATTAAAATTTTTGTGTTTAGATATGCACAACAACAAAAAAAATTAGAAAAACTAATAAAATCTCGTACAGAAGAAGTTGAAATTAAAAATAAAGATTTAGAAAAACAACAAACAGAACTTCTAAACAAAAATATCGAAATTGATAGCCAAAACAAAGAAATAAAATCGAGTATCACGTATGCGAGCCGAATCCAACAAGCTATGTTGCCTACTTTGGCATCTATCAATCAAGGTTTTCCCGAAAATTTTGTAATGTATAAACCACGTGATGGCGTTTCAGGTGATTTTTATTGGTTTTCTCAAACTTTGATGCGACCTCGTTTTGTCAAAAATCCTTCTATTTTGGACGGAAAAGTATCTATTTTTAAAGATATTTTACAAGGAAAAAAAATTATTTGTGCTGTGGATTGCACAGGTCATGGAGTGCCGGGTGCGTTAATAAGTTTGGTCGGTGATGCGTTTTTAGATGAAATCATTAATATGGAAGGCATCACACAAGCCTCCATTATTTTACAAGAATTAGACCAGCGAATCAGAAGTTCTTTGAAACAAGACGAAAATAAAATCACTGACGGAATGGATATGGCAATTTGTATTGTTGATGAAAACAACAAAACCTTAGAGTATGCAGGCGCAAATCGTCCTTTGGTTTATATGAAAAATAATGAATTACATTACATAAAAGGCGATAGATATGGCATTGGCGGTTATCAATTTGAGGTCAATAATGAAGATATGCCCGAACAAAAAAACTTCACAAAACATACTATTGATTTAGATAGCGTAGTTGATTTTTATATTTATTCTGATGGCATCGAAGACCAATTTGGTGGCGAAAAAAATCGTAAATTTAGTTCGAGAAGGCTCAAAGAATTGATTACTTTACATCATCACTTGCCTATGCGTGAGCAACAAAAAATTTATGAACAAGAATTAATGAATTGGCAAGGCAGTTTTTCTCAGATTGATGATATTTTATTGATTGGGGTAAGGATTGACTTAGAAATAGATAAAATATAACACGTAAAAAAAATACAAGAAGCAATAATATCAAAAAAAGACATTTTAGTCAAAATAAATAATAATCAAAGCCAAAATTCGTTATTTAACGGGTTATTTTTTGATGCAAGTGTAGATACTTGCACAAGAAGTTATTTTAACAAAACCAATTCAAGTCTGTTTATGTTCAAAATTATAAAATTATTTTTGTTGTTATTTTTGTTGGTAGTCAATATTGTTTGGGGGCAGGAAGGAATAAGTCAGCAAACTATTTATGCTGAAAAAATGCTTTTACGCAATCAAATGGTACAATTAGAAACTGCCAATGCGATGAATGATTTGTATAATTTTAAATTTGAAAGTGCTACTACACAATTTTTGTGGTTCAAAGAAAAATATCCAAAACATCCTCTGCCTTATTTTTTATTAGGTTTGACAGAGTGGTGGAAAATAATGCCTAATCAAGATATTACCAAATATGATAAAAAATTTATCGCTTATATGGATTCGAGTATTACTTTTGCTTATAATTTGTATAAAGAAGACAAAGAAAATCCTGAAGCCTCCTTTTTTCTTTCAGCCGCCTATGGTTTCAAAGCACGTTTGCACGCCGAAAGAGGCAATTGGACTCGCTCTATGAACAATACTCGAAGTGCATTGAGTTATATGCGTTTGTCAGAGAAAAAAAACGAAGAGATTATTAATCCTGAATTGATGTTTGGAGATGGTTTATATAATTATTATTCTGCTTGGTTGCCCGATAACTATCCATTGACTCGCCCTATTATGGCTTTTTTTAAAAGAGGTGATAAAAATAAAGGCTTAGAATTGATAAAAAAAACTGCCAACAATGCTTATTATACTCGCCAAGAAGCTTTATATTTTTTGGTTAGAATTTATAGATACGAAGAAGAAAAACCAGCTTTGGCTTTGCCAATTGCGGCAAGTTTGTACCAAGACTATCCTGATAATGCTTATTTTCAACGTATGTATGCAAGTTTGTTGTTTTCGTTGGGGTATTTTTACGAATTAGAAGCGGTTTCAAAATCAATGATGGATAAAATAAAATTAGAATATACAGGTTATGAAGCCGTAAGTGGTAGATATGCCGCTTATTATTTGGGACTTATTTATCAAAACAAAGGGCAAAACGCAGAGGCAGAAAATTATTACAAACAAACATTGGCTTTTGCTGAAAAATTAAAAGTTTTTGATTCTTATTATTATCTTTCTTCTTTGCGTGAATTAGGAAGATTGGCACACAGCCGCAAAGATTATAAAACTGCCAAATATTATTTTAACAAACTAAAAAAATACGGCTCTAAAAAAAATGGTACAAAAGAAGCAAAAGAAAGACTAAAAGAATATAAAAGATACAAAGACGATTGATTTTTTGTAAACTTTTGCAAATATCAAATATAAAAAGTATTTTTGTGTGAAATTTTATAACAACAAATATTTTTTATCATCAAAAAAAACGCTCAAAATGTCTTATCTCGATATCTCCATCATTGTTATTTATTTGTTAGTTTCTTTGGTTTTGGGTTTATATTTTACCAAATCAGCCAGTATTAGCACATCTTCCTTTTTTTTAGGCGGGAGAAATTTGCCTTGGTGGTTGGCAGGAACTTCTATGGTTGCGACTACTTTTGCGGCTGATACTCCTTTATTAGTTACTGAATTAGTAGCGACCAAAGGCATTAGTGGCAATTGGCTTTGGTGGAATGGTATGTTGGGAGGAATGATTGCAGTTTTTTTATTTGCAAAATATTGGAGGCGAGCAGAAATTATCACTGACGTAGAATTAGTAGAAATCAGATATTCAGGCAAAGAAGCCTCATTTTTAAGAGGTTTTAAAGCCATTTATTTAGGTGTTTTGATGAATGGAGTCATTATGGCTTGGGTAAATGTGGCTTTGGGTGATTTAATGCGTGTTTTTTTTGATTTGCCCCAAGAAAATATTATTTATTATTTGGCGGCGGCGATGTTTTTGGTCGTTATTTATTCTGCCCTTTCGGGTTTGACAGGCGTTGCGGTTACAGATTTTGTGCAATTTTGGTTAGCAATGTTAGGAACAATCGTGTTGGCATATTTGGTTTTACAATCAGATAAAATTGGTGGTTTGCGTGGTTTGCAAGAAAAATTACCTGCTTCTACTTTGTCATTTTTTCCTCAAATTAGTTCTTACACACAAGGCGCATCTATGGGTTTACAATTGTTTTCTATTAGTTTGGCTACTTTTTTTAGTTATATAGCAATTCAATGGTGGGCAAGTTGGTATCCGGGTTCGGAGCCGGGCGGTGGCGGTTATATTGCACAAAGAATGATGAGCGTAAAAACCGAAGCAGATGCCATAAAAGCAACTTTATTTTTTCAAATTGCTCATTATACTTTGCGTCCTTGGGCTTGGATTTTGGTAGGTTTATGTACTTTGGTTTTATATCCTAATTTACCAGAAGCGGATAAAAAATTGGGTTATGTGATGGCAATGAAAGATTTTTTACCTGATGGTTTAAAAGGTTTGTTATTAGTTTCATTTTTGGCAGCTTATATGAGTACCATTTCTACACAATTAAATTGGGGAACAAGTTATGTCATCAATGATTTTTATGCTCGATTTATTGAGCCAAAAGCATCTCAAAAACAATTAGTAAATGCGTCAAGATGGGCAACTTTGATGATGATGTTGGTGGCTTTATTGATTACAACACAAATTAAAACTTTAAATCAAGCATTTGAATTTATGATTACGGCAAGTGCAGGTTTGGGTGGTGTATTGATGTTGCGTTGGTATTGGTGGAGAATCAATGCTTGGAGTGAAATTACCGCAACACTTGCACCTTTTTTGTGGCTTTTTGTGGTTTCATTTTTTAATTTAGAAAAACCTTATGATTTTCTTTTGATTGTGTTTTTAACTACTTTGAGTTGGATAATTGCTACTTTTATTACCCAACCCACTGACTTAAAAACTTTAACTGCTTTTTATTTGCGTGTGCGTCCTGAGGGTTTTTGGAAGCCTTTTGAGAATGAAAAGAAAGAAAAAAATAATCATTTGTTATATAATATTTTGGCAAGTTTTTCAGCAACCTTATTAGGTTATAGTATTTTATTTAGCATTGGTTATTTACTTTTTCCAAGTGGTTATCATTTATTTATTTGGATAGGTATTGCTTTTTTGGGGCTGATTTCTTTGCGATATTTTGGAAAAAAAGGTGATATTTGGAGGTAAAAAAGATAAAATTTTTCAGAATAAATGCAATTTCTTTGACAAAATTTTCTCGATAAATGCAGTTTAATTACTTGCTGTAAAAATTTTGTATATATTTGAAATTTAAAAAAAAATATGTATTTAGACAACTAATTCGCCCCTGCTTGTGTCCCACAAGCAGTCGTCGCTGGTGTAATTTGTTTGTTACAATATTCGCTTGTGGGACACAAGCGAGGGCGTAAAACAAATATTTCGCCATTTTAATTAATATACAAAATTTTTACACTAACTTTAATTATATAAAAATAACTTTAAAAAAACTAAAAAAAATATGCGTATTCATTCCTTACAACAATATTTCGAAGAATATAAAAAAAGCATTGAAAACCCTGAAAAATTTTGGGAAAATATTGCAGAAAATTTTTATTGGCGAAAAAAATGGGACAAAGTTCTCGAATGGAATTTTGATGAGCCAAATATTCAATGGTTTATCAATGGAAAATTAAACATTACTGAAAATATTTTTGAACGAAATTTGGCTGATTTTGGCAATCAAACAGCCATTATTTGGGAATCTAATCATATTGATGAGCCTTCTCAACATATTTCTTATCAACAATTATTCGAAAAAGTAACACAATTTGCCAATGTCCTTAAAAATCAAGGGGCAAAAAAAGGTGATAGAATTGCAATTTATATGCCTATGGTGCCAGAGGCAGTGGTCGCGATGCTCGCCTGTGCGAGGATTGGAGCAATTCATTCGGTTGTTTTTGGTGGATTTTCTGCTCAATCTTTGTCTGATAGAATTATTGATGCACAAGCAAATATTCTCATTACTGCTGATGGTGCTTTTCGTGGTGCAAAAACAATTTCTCTCAAAAATATTGCCGACGAAGCCTTAGAAAAATGTCCATCTATCCAAAAATGTATCGTTTTGGAACGCACCAAAGAAACAATACAAATGAAAAATGGCAGAGATATTTGGTGGCACGAAGCATTAGAAAATACAGCAATTGAATGTGAAGCAACAGAAATGGACAGCGAAGATATGCTTTTTATTCTTTATACTTCTGGCTCAACAGGCAAACCAAAGGGCGTAGTGCATACCATTGGTGGTTATATGGTTTATACTACTTATAGTTTTCAGAATGTTTTTCAATACAACAAAGGTGATATTTATTTTTGTACGGCTGATGTAGGTTGGATAACAGGACATTCTTATATGGCGTATGCACCGCTTTTGGCAGGTGGCACAATGGTTATGTATGAAGGAATACCCAATTATCCACACGCGGGACGTTTTTGGGAAATCATTGATAAACATAAAGTTACACATTTTTATACTGCTCCAACGGCTATCAGAGCATTGATGGCAACAGGACTCGAACACGTAAAACCTTATCAATTAGATACATTAAAAGTGCTTGGAACAGTAGGTGAGCCGATTAATGCGGAGGCTTGGCATTGGTATCACACGCACATAGGCAAGGGAAAATGTCCGATTGTGGATACTTGGTGGCAAACCGAAACAGGTGGAATTATGATTTCGTCTTTGGCAGGCATCACGCCCACCAAACCTACTTTTGCGACTTTGCCTTTGGCGGGTGTGCAACCGATTATCGTGGATAGCGAAGGCAACGAACTAAAAGGAAATGATGTAGAAGGAAATTTGTGCATCAAATTTCCGTTTCCGTCTATGTTACGAACCACTTATGGCGACCACCAAAGATGTAAACAAACTTATTTTTCTACTTACAAAGGTTTATATTTTACGGGTGATGGAGCAAGGCGTGATGAAGAAGGTCATTATCGGATTTTGGGGCGTGTAGATGATGTGATAAATGTTTCGGGGCATAGATTAGGAACGGCAGAAGTGGAAAATGCTATCAACGAAAATCCGCTTGTGAATGAAAGTGCAGTCGTTGGTTATCCTCACGACATCAAAGGGCAAGGAATTTATGCTTTTGTTGTCTTGGAAAAAGACGCACAAACACAGGAGAAAGAAACAATGAAAGCAAGCATTATCAGCACAGTCAATAAAATCATTGGAGCAATCGCTAAACCAGACAAAATATTATTGTGTTCAGGCTTACCAAAAACACGTTCAGGAAAAATAATGCGAAGAATATTGCGAAAAATTGCAGAAGGAGATGTTAGTAATTTGGGCGATATTACCACGCTTTTAAATCCTGAGATAGTGGAGGAAATTAAGAAGGAAGCGGGGGTTTAAGGTTTTTTTTTTTTGAATATTATACTTTTTTAGAAAGTATAATATTTTTTATATAATTTTAAAGGGAGTTACAGCAAAAAAGTCTTACTTTTATAAAAAATAAGACTTTTTTATAAATATAAACTATTGATTTTCAAAAATTTATAAAATATATATTTTACAATAAACTTAATACTTTTACTTATGTGGTTATACTATATTTATATAGGTATATTTTTATCTATTATTGCTTCTATTATTTTTACAATACAGGAGATATTAGAAAGGAAAAAAGAGATTTCGCTTTTTAAAACAATGGATAAAAAAAATTTTATAATATTTTTGTTAGTTTCCAATTGCTTGATAATAATAGTTGTAACACTATTTTATTCTATTTTAATAGTAGTAATATTAGTAGCAAGATTATATCATATAATACATGATAATTTGCCTCATGTGATAAAAAAAGAAAGGGAAAACAAGAACTATTGGCAGGAAATACTAGAAAAATCTCATCTCGATGAAATTAAAAAAAAGGAAAATAAAATTAGACGACGTTTACTTTATGAAGGTTTTGAAGCACCACAATTTCAAATAATAAAAAATAACACATATAATAAGAAGTATAAGTTAGAAAATGAATATGTTTTTTATGTAGAAAGTGAGTACAATCTATTTTTAAATGATTATTTTAACAAAAATTATGAAAAGATAAAAAATATTTTTAGCACAGAAATAATCTCACAAAAGTATATATTTGTATATATTCCACTCATTACAGACAAATTAACCAAAGAAATGTTTGCGTATCACAATCCACATTTGTCTGCTGAAAATGAAGATACCAAAAAAATCTTTGATAATTTATCTACAGCTTTATTTACAAATCATTTGTTAGATATGCTTGAATATGAAGGAAAACGCTATGCAGGTTTATTGCAATGTATAGGTTCTTGGGACTTTAGATATACCCCCATAAACGTCAATACATCACTTGATATGGATAAATTTTTCTACTGGTACATAGATAATTTATGTGGTGTTAGTTGTTTTGAAAAATACCAATATGCCAAAATAAATAATAAAATTACTAATTTTAAGTTTGATATGGATAAACACGAAATAGCACAAGACATCAAAGAAAAAATAGATACTCTCAAAGCCTCTGGCTATCATCATCTATTGATGAATATTGTGGGTGAAACAATGAAAGCACATGAGGAGGAAATACAAGCTATTCAGAAAATAGGCAATATAACGCTGAGTAGGTTATTGATTGATAAAGATTTTCGTATATTTTTACTGGATTATCAAAATATAGAAGTAATCATGACTCCTTTGCCTAAGGCTATATTTTTATTATTTTTACGACATCCTGATGGTATATTATTCAAACATTTACCTGAGTACAAGCAAGAACTATTGCAAATCTATATGGAATTATCATATAGAGAAACTGAAAAAGATATTTTAAAAAGTATAACTGATGTTACTAACCCTAACAAAAACCTTATCAATGAAAAATGTTCACGTATTAAAGAAGCATTTATTAAACTTGTCAATGATGATATAGCAAAGTATTATTATATTACAGGAGAGCGTGGACGAGCTAAAAAGATAGATATAGATAGAGATTTAGTAATTTGGCATCAAGATGCTAACAATCTCCCTCCTTTAAAAGAATTATCAACTGCAAAAAAACTACAAATAGCCCAGACACAAGCAGAAAAATATTTGAAAGAACGTCAGTTTAAAAAAGCATTACACTTCTTTACACAAATAATAGAGTTAGGTTTAGCCAATGCAGATAATTATTGTGATAGAGGTGTAGTAAATTTTGAACTTGGCAATTATGAACAATCCGAAGCAGATCATACAATGAATATTAATTTAAAACCAAAAACAGAGGTGGGTTATTTTAACCGTGCAGAAGCACGTCTAATGCTTAAATTATATCCAGAAGCTTTAGTAGATATTACTTACCATCTCAAAAATATAAATAATGAAGATGCAAATGCTTATTATCTTCGTGGGTTGATATACGAAAAAATGAATGATATAAAAAATGCTTGCCAAAATTGGTTCAATGCTCAGCATTTAGCAAATAAATATTTCCCTCCATTGTTAACCTCCCAACAAGATGATATTAAAAATAAATTACTACAATATGCTGATATACAAATAGTTGAGCCTGTTTTTGAGAAAAAAAATAAATCTTTTTGGTAATTTTTTATCTGCAAGGTTGCAGAAGTCGGGTGTGTAAAACAAGTTAATGTACCTTTGCATTTAATATGTTATCTGCGTTTGCAACAAAATATTTTGAGAAAATTCTATTAATTTTACGATTTGCCTTTGACAAAGAAACAGAACTTTAAAAAATTTCAGTATGCGTATTTTTACTATTGTTATTATATTTTTTATTTATGGAAGTGGAGAAATACTATCACAAAATATTTCATACACTAAAAAATACTTTAAGATAAGTAAAGATAGCGTTATTTATAAAAATAAAAATAAACAAGAGTCATTACTAACTTTAAATTTGATAAATGATAATCTTGTAAAATTGAATAATAGAGGTGCTATTTATGCGATTGATAAAGAGTATTCAAAAGCACTTCACACTCTAAACGAGTGCGTGAAACTTGGTGGATTAGATACTGCTTATCATAACAGGGGTATTTTACAGATGGAAAAAAATAATTTTTTACTTTCAATTCATGATTTAGTCAAAAGTAATCAAAACACCCCTGAAAATCAATATAATATCGCTTTTGCAAACTACAAAATAGGTAAGTACACAGATTCGTATAAAATTTTTGAAAATATATCAGAAGATGTAAAATTTGGTAAAACTGCTTTTTTTGGTCAAATACTAAGTTTATACAAGAATAATTTATTTGGCAAAGTATCCAAAATGTTAGATAGTTTGAGTTTAGTAAATACATCAATATTGAAACAAGAGGGGATGTATGCTATTTTGGCACACGCAAATATGATGCTTAAAAATATAGAAAAAGCAAAAAAATACTATAAGCAAAATATGTCGTCTTTTGATAAAAATTTTGGAACTCTACAATTATTATGCGAAGAAGGTAAAATCAAACAAGCAAATAAAAAACTTGAATATACACAAAAAAAATTTACAGATTGCTGGGAAAATATTTACTTCAAGGGTTTGATAGCATATAAAAGTGGCATTTTTAGTATGGCTTCATTTCATTGGAGTAAATTAGTATCTATTCAAAATGAAAATCCATATATACAAAATTCTATTGCAACTACTTATTTTAGAACAAAGGAATATGATAAGGCAGAAAATTACTATGAAAAAGCAATCAATATATTACCTAACTATGTTGAGGCAATTAATGGTTTAGCAATGACAAAATTTGTACAAGGAAATTATTATGGGGCTTATCCATATACTAAAAAATTGATAAATTTAGATACAACATTGTCGTTAGACGATGGAACTTATCTTACACACGCATATATTTGTCAAATTAATAAACAGGAAAATGAAGAATCTATTTTTATTGAAAAAGCAATTAGAAAAAATCCTAATAGTCCACTTGTAGATATATTTAAGGGCTTAAAAAGTTATGCTCAAAAAGATTATTCATCTGCAGAATCTTATTTTATAAAGGGTTTGGCAATAGATTCAACCGCACTTGCAATACATAATTATTTGGGATTTGCAAGGTTTTTTCAAGCGAAATATGATTTAGCACTATCTAATTTTAACAAAGTTTTAAAAGTTGAGCCTAATAATTTATATGCTTTGAATGGTAAAGCATTGACATTAATGGATAAAGAAGAATACAAAAAATCAATCAAAGTATTTGAGTATGCTCAAAGTATATACCCGAAAAATGCTGAATTATATAATAATTCTTCTTTGGTGTTTGCTTATTTTTCACAAACTTGGCAAGATAATCAAAAAGATAGTATTCAATATTATACAAATAGAGCCTACCAAGTATTAGATAGTGCAAAAATATATAAAATTAACCCTCTTTGTTATGAAATAAACAAAGGAAATATAAAAGTGATAGAAGAAAAATATCAGGAGGCAGTAAATTTATACCAAACACAAAATACACAGTTTGGAAAAAATAATGAGGGAATAGTTTATGCCTTACAAGAAGCGTATTTAGATGCTCAAAACTTATTTTTAGAAGCCACAAAATTAGATAGTAATTATGCTGTCCCCTATTGGAATAAAACAATAGTTTCAGAAAATTCAGGTATTTATAACAATATAGACGATAGAAAAACAGCAAATTACTTGAATAGACAAGATAAAAGACAAAAGAAATTTAGAAAAAATAAATACCATACAACATATTTGTTCAATTATGATTTGCCTTACTTGCATTATTGTAAGCCTTCTGTTAATATAACTTGCATTCCGATTGATGTAAAACACACACTCAAACCATACATAAGTTATTGGATTCAAGAAGTAGAAATAGATAAAAAAGACCTAAAAAAAATACTTGAAAAACAAAAAAACAAAATTTTTGAAGATAATATTTCAAAATATGTCAAAAATAAAAAATATAATTCAAAAAAATGTCCAATAAAATTTTAAAAAATTAACGTTCAATCCTTAATTCACATAGTATGAAATACATTTTGTTTTTATTATTATTTTCTGTTTCAAATCTTTCTTTTGGACAAGTTGGGGAAGTATTCAAAATAGTCAAATTTTCTTCTGATGGAGCAAATTATGATGCTTATATTTCAAGCAAAGATGCTATATACACATTTGACTTTTGCAACGACAACGACCTATGCTTTAAAAATATTTGGCGTGCTACAAATAGTAGTTCATATGGTATTGTAAAATCGCTACAAAGAAAAGAGTATAAAGATACCCAAACATTTGATAATATTCAAGAATTACGTTTTATTTGGAGTTTTCAGAATACTTACGATAACAAAACAGGCGATGCTTCTGTTACGTTCAAAAAAATTATTAAAAACTATAGAACAGATTTTATATGCAAAATTTCTGTTTTATCTGAAAACTATGAGATAGTTGCGGAGGGTTATCAAGAAACAAAAGACTATGAAAAGAAGGAAACAACAGTTGTAAATGATATTGGTTTTTCACCTTTTCTGGGAGAAACGAATAACTCGGTAAATCTAAGAAATGAGCCTAATGTTAGTTCAGTAGTTGCAAAACAACTGTACAGGAGTAATAAATTATATGTTTTTTCAAATAATGATTCTAATGGTTTTCTTAAAGTAATAGACATTGAAACTGGCACAATAGGTTGGGTTAGTAAAAATTATGTTACCTATATCAAAAAATTAGAAATTAATCGAAATGATGTTTTCCAAAAAACAGGCAATAGTGATAATTATAATCCAGAAGTAGAAGTAAAAAATACATCTTCACATAAAATTACACTTATAGTAGACCAAGAGGTATATACAATAAATCCATATTCATCAATTAGTATATCTGTTAGCCCAAAATCCTACAATTATGTAGCCTCTGCTTCAGGTGTGATACCTATATCAGGTGTACAAAATTTTGCGAATAATAGTAGATATTCTTGGGTATTTTCTGTTGTGAGAAGATAATTTTTTTTTATTATATCAAAATTATGCTTGAAACAAAAAATATTTGTATAAATAGATCAGAAAAAGCGAATAACTATGGTAAAAACCAGCAAATTAGAACTGGTAAAAAAGGTGGGCAATATTACCAAAATAGTAATGGTAATAAGGTTTATGTTCCTAAACGCAGATAATTAACCATCTTTAAACTGCAGGTAGTTTTGATAAAAAATTACCTGCAAAAAATAAAAATTATTTTGTATGAAAAGATTTCTATTTTTTATAACTTATATCTTATCTTTTCCGTTAGTTGCACAAAGAAATGATCGTTATTATCCTAATCAACCTGATATGGATTTACCAAGTTGGGAAGTATTTCAGACGGATTTAGGAATTGCTGTGGGGTGCTTCGTAGCTTTTTGGATAATTTATAAAATAGCCACATATTTAGGAAAACTATATGGGGAGAAAAATATAGCTGTTAGAATTTTAACCGTTTTATGTATCATTCCAATTATGGCAGGAGTTATTTCTCTATTAAAAGCCATTTTACCTCTTATAGGTCATTTAAATAATGTAATTATGTCAGCCAAAATGTTAATTGTAGGCATAGTTATTTTAGTTGTTCTTGGTGCTTTAATATTTTCAGGTATTCAACAATTTTTTAACAAAAAATGAAAAAGGATATGTTGGAGGTTTGGGTAGAGGTGTGTTAAAAAGAAGATATAGACAAAATATTATTGTGTTCAGGCTTACCAAAAACACGTTCAGGAAAAATAATGCGAAGAATATTGCGAAAAATAGCAGAAGGAGATGTCAGTAATTTGGGTGATATTACTACACTTTTAAATCCTGAGATAGTGGAGGAAATTAAGAAGGAAGCGGGGGGTTAAGGTTTTTTTGTTGAATATTTTATAAAGTTGCTTGCATTATTACAAGCAATTTTTTTTATAACCTGCTGTTTTTTGTTTTTCAATTCCAAAAGTCTAACAAGTTTTTGATTGCTTGTTGGAATAATTTTGGGGTAGTGTTTTTTAATGTAATTGTATCAAATGATTATAATTATATAGTTTTCAAAAATAAATTTCATTAATTATTTTGAAAATCAAAAATAAATTTATATGTTTGCATAAAATTGATACTAATTGATATTTTTATGGAATACATATTTGAAAACCAAAATTTAATGACCACAAAAGAAGCTGCTGATGTGTTGAAAGTTTCTGAAATTTCTATAAAAAGATATATTTCGCAAGGACTTATTCCATCAGTCAAAATTGGGGGGGCAAGGCGAATTATCCAAAATGAAGTTTGGGAGGATTTTCTAAATCATAGTGTTGAAAATATAGATGATACACCTGATGTGATAAATGGCGTGCAGTTTTATTGGTCGCAAAAAAGTGGGGCTGTTGCCAAACAAATTTATCAAGAATATTGTAAAGAAAATGATGTGATTTTAGATGCTTTTTTGGGTGGTGGTTCGTCTTTGTATGGTATTCGTAATGGAAACTATAAATTTATAGGAGTAGATATTAACGAATTTTCGCATAAAATTGCAAAATTTAACCTGCAAAATGTTGATAATCAATTCATTGAACATTTGCGTAATGAGGTTATTGCCTTACAAAAACAATACAACCCAATTTATCATTACCAAACAAAAGATAATAAAATTTTAGAATTTATCAAAGTAGTTTTTGATGACAAAGAAAATCCGCAAATCAAAACAATTTATCTGCAAGACTTAGAAGGAAATCGTTTTACCTCTGAAAATTATCCCGAAACGATAGATTTTTATCTAAACAATTACCAAATTTTTAAAGAAAAAATAAAGTCCTTAGAAAATCCTTTACTTGTAAAAAATTCACGCATTGCGATTAAAGAAAATATGTTTTTGGCTGATATTTTTAGCCCAATTAACTTTTTTGTGTTGTCTGGACTAAAAGAAAAAATAAAAGACAATGAAAACCTAAAATTTATTCTTTCCTCTATTTTACAACTTTGCAAACTTACAGATACTAAATCACAATCTCAATTTCCGTTTTGGTTGCCAAAAACTGACTTGGTAGATAGAAATATTTTTATTACACTTTTGAATAAAATTCATTCTCTAAAAAAACAAATTGGACAAGGTGAAATTAAAGAAGTAGAAAATTTTGAAAAATTAAAATATACTTTTGGTAGTGCTTGCTTGTTGATAAACAAACCTTTACAAAATATTACAAATGAAATTGTTGATAACTCGGTGGATTTTGTATTGACTGACCCGCCATATTTTGACCAAGTAGCGTATTCAGAATATGCAAAAATTTGGGAGTTTTTTTGTGGTTATAAGGCAAATTTTGAAGATGAAATTATTGTTTCACAACGTGAAATCAATCCAAGTAATGAAGTTTTGTATTTAGAAAATTTACAAAAAGCCTTTCAAATTATTTTTAATAAAATGAAAAATAATGCCAAAATGTTAATCTATTTCAAAGATAGCAGACCTGATAAAATGTTTGCTTTTTTGGATATTTTGGATAAAATAGGTTTTTCGTTCTTAGGACAAGAATATTTGGAAACTTCAAAATTTACTTACAAACAAAATACAACCACCAAAACCACACTCACAGGCGAAAGTATTTTGAAATTGCAAAAGGTTGAAAAAATTATAGATGAAGATAAAGAAAATCTTGCAGACCCACAAGGTTTAAATCTCGTAGAAGTAGAAAATTTGATAACACATTTTACCAAAACTTACCTTTTTACACATAAAGAAGCCACCTTAAACGAAATTTTAAGCAGTGGTTTAATCAAACTTTTGTATGACAATAAGGCTTTATCTTTGTTAAAAAAAGCAAAAGATTTTACAGATATTTTTGAGAAATCTTGCAATTATAATGAAGAAAATAGAACATACGCCCTAAAAAAAACAGAGGTTAAAAATCAATTATTTTTAGGTGATTGTTTAGATATTTTAAAGGCAATTCCTACACATTCTATTGATTGTGTGATTACTGACCCACCTTATAATATTTCGGGTTATGACCACAAAAAACAAATTGGTTGGTTAAAATCTAATGATTTTTGGAAAAAACAAAAGGCATTTAAAAAAATAGATGAAAAATGGGATAAATTTTCTGATGATGATTATGAAAATTTTACAATTGCTTGGCTAACAGAAGTCAAAAGAATTGTAAAACCAAACGGAAATATTGCCATTTTTGGAAGTTATCACAATATTTATAAAATTGGATATTTGATTGAAAAATTGGAATTAAAAACCATCAATTCCATTATTTGGTACAAACGCAATGCTTTTCCAAACGTAACCCAAAGAATGTTTTGCGAAAGCACCGAGCAGATTATTTGGTGTGTAAATGAAAACAAAAAAAATGCAAAAAATTGGACTTTTAATTATCAAACAATGAAAGAAATCAATGGTGGTGTGCAAATGCGAAATATGTTTGATGTGCCTCTTACCAAACAATCAGAAAGGGAATTTGGCAAACATCCATCACAAAAACCATTAGAAGTTTTGAATAATTTAGTGCTTGCTTTGACAAATGAAGGTGATGTGGTGTTGGATTGTTTCTTAGGTTCGGGGACTACTGTTGTTTCTGCTTTGCAACACAAACGTAATTTTGTAGGCGTAGAACAAAGTTTTGAATATTTGCAGATTGCAGAAAAAAGGCTTGAAAATATTGAAAATACAATTTTTGATAAGGTTGAAAATGTAAAAAATAACAAAAAAACTAAGGTTTTGGGAATATTTGATTAGCCTCAATCATTATCAAATCTCCTTTTGTAAGAAAAACTTGCAATCGCCTAATTTCTTTGTCTTTATCTGCATAGTTTTGGGCTTTTTCTGCAAGTTTTTCTTTTAGCGTTTCTACCACTTTATTGGGCTTTGCAGAAAATATTGCAATAACTTCAATGTTGGTTTTATCCACAACCGCTAAAATAATTTCGCTATCATGTTTATATTTTTCCAAAACATTCTCTGAAATATCTTGAAATTGCCAAGAATAAGTTTTAGAAACTTTGTATTCATACGTATTTCCCGCATCGTCATACGCATCGTATCCGCCTGCATTTCCTCCTTGTTCAGAATTTACATTGTGATTGAGTTCCACAGCAACTAAGACCTCCCAAATCTTATTACTTGTCAAAAGATTAGTAACATTCGTACATTTTTCTAATTCTGCGTTCAAATTATAAAGTTTTTGTAGCCATTTTGTATATTTACCATTGGTTTTTGGTACTAAAATTTGTGTTTTTTTCAAACCTAAATCTGTTTCTAACTGCTTTGCAGAAATATTTATCATTCGCCTTGCGTTGGATTTTCCTTTGGGTTGTCTTGCTAACAAATCTTCTGTTCTTTGTTTTAGATACAAAGAACAGACTTTTCCATCTACATAAATATACCAATCCAACATAGCAGGAAAAATGGTATCGTCAATATGTGCAAAAACCACTCCTTCTGCAAGTGCTAAGTTTGTAATGGTGTTGTCTGTATAATCGTTGAATGTCCAAGAATGATTGCTACTTGTTTCTTTAAAATGTTTGTATTCATATTCACCACCATTTTCATTTTTAGCATCTTTTGAGCCTGAATGTCCTGCAATCAAATCGTGGTCAAGTTCATTGGCGATGATGATTTCATAGATTTTTGAGTTTGAAAAAATATCATTTACACCAAAAATAGTCAAGAAATCTTCTTGTATTTCACGAAACTCTGCAATAAGTTTATAGAATTTGGTTTTGTTAATTTTTTCGAAGACCATAATTTTGCATTTTTCTTATTTTATTGCAAAGATAAGTATTTTATAAATAGTTTTATGATGTTTTTCTTAAAATGGTATATTGGGCATATTTTATTTTTCTCTTTCGCTCATAAATTCATCATAAAGAATTAAAAATGTTTGTAATGCTTTTGTTTCGTCATTCTCCATTTCAGTTAAAATAATATTTTTCCAACCTGCTGTACTTTCTTTCCAACGGTAATATTTCATTATCCAGTCATTAAAATTTTCAAAATATAAGTCCAATGCTGTCAATTCAAATTTATGAACACTCTCTGCAAAATAGTAGCCCCCAATAAAAGATTCAAGATTACTTATTTTTGTTTCTCCAATGTACATTGGTATTCGTTTCCTAAAACTTTCGCTCTTTAGTAATTCGTGAACTCCTTCTTTGAAGATTTTGGACTGGATACAGTAATTATTAATTCTATTGTATGCTGAAGTTATAATAGCACTAATTTCCCCTTGGGTCATATTATTTTCTCTTGCATAGTCTTGTGCATAACGTCCTATCTGACATATATCAATTTCCTCCTTTAAAGGTGTTGTTTCTAATGTAAAAATTAAGTTATCTATCCGATGATTAAATTCGTTCAACCATTTAATACCCTCTAATTTTTCTTCACAAGTTGTCGAGTCGTCTGACCATATAGAACGGATGCTAATAGGTATATTTTTTATAATTTGCTTACAAAATCCTATTTGAGTTGGTCTTTCCCATTGTTCTATTTGGTTTAATGTTTCTTTTAGTGTCATACCTTATAATTATGCTGATAACCCACAAATACAACCAATCCTACCTATATTTTATTCACAAATTTATGATAAATTTTTGATAATTACAAATTCTTTTAAGAAATACTTGATAAAAAATTGGTAACTATTTAGGTATGGTTAATAAAATTATTATTTTGAACTTCGTGCAAGCGTGGACGCTTGCACGAGATAGTAACTGGTGCAAGCGTCCACGCTTGCACCAAAATAACCTAAATAATTACAAAAATTGAAAATCAAATGTTTATAAAAGTTCTATTTTTTGTATCATTTCTTTTTCTTTTTTTTGATTGAATAGCGTTGAATTGATGTCTGCTTTTGTTATTTGTTGGTTCTAAATATGCTTTTATCTACTTTTTCCACCAGAGTTGTCCAAGTGAGAGGTATATTTGTTTCGTTTGATGACATTATAGACATTCTGTGTCCCACAAGCAGTCGTCGTTAGTGTAAGAATCGTTTGTTACAACATTCGCTTGTGTCCCACAAGCGAGGGCGTAAAAAAATAATTTTTATTTATAAAAAATTGAAAATCAATTGTTTATAAATAAAAATTATCCCGAACTCACGTTAAATAGCTATGTTTTTTGATTACAAAATTTATTTCACTGATAAAATTTCTCTACTTATTTTGATAATTTTTCACACAATTCGTTAATTTCTTTCCATTGTTCTGAAATTAATCTTTCTGAAAGAGCAACCAAATAGTTCAATGTTTCTGTACTTGTGTCGTCCATATCATTGTATTGATTTTGTAATTCACGTTGAAATCTATAATAAGTATGATTTTTTCGAGTTTCAAACAAGGCTTGCAATTGGTAGTTAATAGAATTAGAAACGCCATCAAACATCATATCAATCGTTGGCTTTGCCCAATGAATCAACCCCCAATCTACTGCATTTTTGTATAAATAAGGTTTAAAAACATCACCTGTGCCAATAGAAGCCAATAAACAACCATCTTCCTCCATTTCATAATTTTTTTTGGCATATTCAATGTAGGCACACATAGAAGGATTGTTAGCAAACAAACCCCCATCAACTACGTGCAAAAGCCTTTTTCCTTTCACAGATTTTATTTGTGCAGGTTCAAAAAAAGTGGGAGCCGCAGAAGTTCCACGCGCTACATCACGCATATAAAAATCTTTTTCTTTGTCTGCTTTAGCAGATTTGCTTTTGAAAATAATATTTTCTCTTTTTTCAATTTCATAAGCAGTAATCATCGTATCTATCAAGGCATCGCTCAAACTTGCATCTCCAAAGTAATCCATTAAAACTTGCTCGATTCCTTTGGCAGAATATTTTTCTTCGGTTAAGTTGGCTATTTTAGAAAAAGCATAAGGAGGAAATATTTTTCGTCCTTCTTTCAAATACATTTCTAACAATTTTTCAGCCCTAAATGCAGGTTTTGTCGCATCAACATCATCAGGTTTGACTAAGCCCAAAGCCAAGATTCCGCCAGTGGAAGTTCCTGCAATCAAATCAAATAATTGAGAAATATTTTTGTGTGTTAGCCTTTCAATTTCTGTAAGAATTACGGCGGGAATAATACCTCTGATACCACCCCCATCAATACATAATATTTTTTTCATTGTCATTTTTAAAATTTTTGTGTGATTTTTGTGAATTTATAAAAGTTTTTTTGTTTTTTTTCGTAACTATTTAGGTTATTTTGGTGCAAGCGTGGACGCTTGCGCCAGTGAGTATTTCGTGCAAACGTCCACGCTTGCACGAAGTTCAGAATTTTTATGAGAAAATTCTTTTAGTTTTATAACGAAATTGACCAAAAAAAGTTAGTTTTTTTAGCGTAAAAAATAATATTTTTATATCGTTTCTATTCGTTCCAAAAAAGTTTGTTTATAACTTCTTCCCAAAGGAATTTCTTTCTCACCAATCATAATTCCCATATCGTGTACCGATTTTAAGTGGGTTACATTCACAATAAACGACCTATGCACACGCGCAAAGGTTTTGAAATGCAATAATTTCTCTTCCAAACCTTTCATTGTAAAATGCACAATATGTTTTTCTTTGGTCGTAAATAAAATCACATAATCAGCCAAAGCCTCCACATATAAAATTTCTTTGGGGTCAATTTTTACAATTTTATAATTAGAACGTACAAAAAAGAATTGGCTGTCATTGTTAGGAACGTTTGCCATTTCTTCGTATTCTTTTATTCTTTTGCGTATTCTTTCGATAGTTTTTAAAAAACGAGGATACAACACAGGTTTTAAAATATAATCAGAAACTTCTAACTCGAAGGCTTCTACTGCATATTTTTCTCGGCTTGTTGTCAAAACAATTTGCATTTGAGAGGCAGGCAAAGCACGTATTAATTCTAAACCATTCATTTCAGGCATTTCTACATCAAGAAATAATATATCAATATTTTCTTTTTGTAAAACAGGATAAGCATCAATAGCATTCGAAAAAGAATGGACTAATTCCAAATCATCAGTTTTTTGGATAAATCTACTCAAAACACTCAAGCAAATTTCATCATCATCAACAACAACACAAGTAAATTTTTTCATAATTTTAATACATTAAAGGTTTATTTATAATTTAATCTACACAATAGACAGACAAATATACTAAAAATAAAATTACTTCCACCAATTTTTTAATTTTAGTTTTACAGCCCACCAAAATTTTGCTTTCCAAACATTTCCATTTATTTTTTTTCGGGCATATTTTTCCATTTCTACAAAAATTTTATCTTCGAATATTTTTTGAGATTTTTGGGCTAACATCAATGCGTATCCATATTCTGCTGTGATAATTCCTATGCTATACGCCAACAAATAATCTCTTTTAGAAAAATTTTGTGCTGTTTTACATTCGTTCAAATAAGTCATTTCGCCCCAGCCTGCCATTTTTGGCAAAGAAAACATCACTAATTTTTGCCAAAATTTATTTTTAGAAAATGTATTGATATTGTTTTCGTCAATTTTTTGAGAGCCTTTGACAATCAATTTTGACAACCAAAAATCTTTTCTTTTTTCCATATAAGACAAAACAGACCACATTTTATCTTCTCCCTCATAACAATCCAAAATACCCGGCTCAAATTCTGCAATTTTTATTTTTTGGATAATATTTTCAGGTACACTTTTAAAAAGTCTTAAATCTATGCCTTGTGAATCGGTTTTAAACCAATCTACATAATCAATATTTAATTTTTTGAGGACAATTGGCAATGTGGTTGTAGGCAATTGAATTACTTTATCCACTTCAAAACGGCTTGCCCAAGCAGTATCTTTCAAATTTTCAACATTAGGAACTAACAAACTCGAACAATGTGGTGATTTTGTAAGATAAAAATTGGCTGATTCTTCTTCTTTATCAGCCACCAAACTATTGTATATATATAATTTTTTATACGCATTGGTTTGCTCGCCTTGTGGATTAAAATCTCTTTTATCTGCATCAAAAGCAATACAAATCGAATATTTTGCAATTTTTTTCCAAACCGAATGTATCTCACCTGACGCACCAATATCTATCAAAACAGGCGGTTGTGATTGTAGTTCAGGATAAGAAAATATTTTTTCAAGCACGTTTTTTTTATGTTAAAGTATGAAATATAGATTAGAAAATTGATTAATTTTTAAGTGTTATTTACAAAAAAAATTATACTTTTTAATACCTTACAAGTTTGATTATCAATTAGTTATCCAAAGAAAATACAATATAAACTAATATGATTTGACTTTACTTCAAAGGTGAATTAGGTTCTTTTTTCATAAAGTTATAGACTATTTTATCAACGATTTTAGGAAACCATTTATTTAAAAAAACAACTAATTTTCCTTGTCTTGTCAATATCAAATCTCTTTTTCTTTTTTGAATAGCCTTTGTAATATGGATAGCCACTTCTTGTGAAGTCATCATTTTTGTTTCTTCTCTTGGGCTTTCTCCTTGTGGATTTCCGTTTTGGTCTAAGGCTGTTTTTCTAATATTTGACTCCGTAAAACCGGGACAAGCCACCAAAATATGGACTCCTCTTGTCATCACTTCTGTTCTTAAAGATTCTAAAAAACCATTCATAGCAAATTTTGAAGCCGTATAACCTGTGCGTGCAGGCGTACCACGATAACCATTGATAGACGAAACGCCCACAATACTTCCTTTACTTTCTAAAATATAAGGCAACGCGTATTTTGTGGCATAGACAGTCCCATAAAAATTAATATCCATTATTTTTTTGATGACTTCTAAATCTGTATCTTCGAACAAAGCCCGCATCGAAACTCCTGCATTGTTTATCAAAATATCAATTTTTTTAAATTTTTCTATGGTTTCTTTGATTATTTTTTGGTTATCTTCTTCGAGAGCTGCATCAGCAATGACGCTCAAAACTTCTACATTTTTGCTTTCTAATTCTTTTTGCACTATATCGAGGGCATCTTTTCTACGAGCCGTAATGACTAATTTTGCTCCTAAACTTCCTAAATGAATAGCTAATGCTTTGCCAATTCCGGAAGAGGCACCAGTGATAATAATAACTTTATCTTTCATTTTGCAAAAGTAATCAAAAATAATAATTGTAACAAATCTATTAAAAAAAACTTTCCAAAAGTTTGGAACTTTTGGAAAGTTAAATTATTTTTTCTTCACAAAATCTAAAGAAGCAGAATTAATGCAATACCTTAGCCCTGTGGGTGGCGGTCCGTCATCAAACACGTGTCCTAAATGCCCATCACATTTTCCGCAAACGACTTCTGTTCTTACCATTCCGTGCGACTTGTCAGTAATATTTTTGACTGCTCCTTTTTTTACGGGTTGGTAATAGCTTGGCCAGCCTGTTCCAGAGTCAAATTTTGTTTCAGAAGTAAATAATTCGGCTTTACAAGCGGCACAAGTATAAGTTCCTTTTTCTTTATGCTCATAATATTTTCCTGTAAATGCCATTTCAGTACCTTTCAAACGCAAAATTTTATATTGTTCGGGGGTTAGGCATTGCTCCCATTCTTTGGGGGTTTTGACTGTTTTTTT
This sequence comes from Bacteroidota bacterium, assembly GCA_004293265.1. Lineage (GTDB taxonomy): Bacteria > Bacteroidota > Bacteroidia > Cytophagales > Microscillaceae > RDXZ01. The sequence continues at coordinate 43,163 of RDXZ01000020.1, forward strand.
ATTTTCATCTTTATTTTGTGCATACGTCCATTGGATTTGTGCGGTCAAAAATAAGATAAGAAAAATTAATTTTTTCATTTTTATTTTTTTTATTTTATAAATAATATATTCATTATAACAAAAAACAATAATTTTTATTAGAAAGAAAAACGTTTTTATGTTTTTTTTAACAATAAAAAAGAGCAATAAAAAAACTAAATCGTTATTTTGCTTGCTCCCAAATAAGGTCTCCAATTCTCATCTAACATTCCTGAGTAATCTCTCAAAAACATTAAAAATGTAGGCTTAAAAGGTTGCCTTGTCAATGACATTTTTGCTTCTTGTGGTGTTCTATCTCCTTTTCGTGAGTTACATGGTTTGCAGGCAGTCGCTAAATTTTCCCAAGAAGATTTGCCACCACGCGAACGAGGCAATACATGGTCAAGCGTGAGGTCGTGAGTAGTGCCACAATATTGACATTTTCCACCATCACGTTTGAAAATATTTTGTCTTGTCAAAACTACCCCTTTATAAGGTAGATTTACATACCTAAACAAACGAATAATAGAAGGCATAGCAAAATAGGAAGTAATAGTATTGATTCGAAGCCCTGGAACTTCGGCTACTAATTCAGCCTTGTTTAAATACACTAAAATAAACGCTTTCTCAACGCTACAAATCGTGAGAGCGCGATAGTCTTGATTCAAAATCAACACTTTTTTGCCTTGCAAGTTCATAACATTTTATTTTTTTTTTGAGGTTATTTTTATTACACTAAAAAATTTAATTAATTTTTTTAAGATATTATTTGTACTTATTTTTTGATTATATCCATAACATAAAACCAAGCAAATCTATTATTAAATAATAAGAAAACAAAAAATATGCTAATTTTTAACTAATTATTTTATACTTAAACTATGTTTTTAACATAATAGTTGCGAAAAATGGCAAAAATATGAAAAAAATATTTTTTTTTGATATTACTTTCTATATATTTTTTATTTTTGTACTTAAAAAAAATTTAAAATGGCACACTAATTGAATTTTTGAATAACAAATAAATTTTTAACTTATAATCTAAATATTTTCTATGAAAAAAATATTTGTAACACTTTTAGCATTTTCATTGTGCTTTGGGATAGTATCTGCACAAGACGAAAAAAAAGAGGAAAAAAAGGAAGAGAAAGAAGAAAAAACCAATGCAGGTTCATCTCTTGAATCTCCCGAAGGCGTGCTTATCTTACCTGAAGAAGGAGAATGGGGATTGGGAATTTCTGCTAATCCATTTTTTAATTATTTAGGCAATTTTTTCAATCAAGCAGGAAATAATCAATCTCCTACGAACAGTTTTACACAAAATCCATTTAATAATTTAGCATTGTTTGGAAAATATGTAAAAAACGAAACTACTTTTTATCGCGGTCGTTTTCAACTCAATATTGGTACAGTGGCAGATAAAAATGCAGTTGTTAAAAATGAATTACCTGCTCCTTCTACACCAAATTATGTAACAGACACGCGTACTTCGGGCAACACAGGAATTTTATTGGCATTTGGTATCGAAAAACGCAGAGGTGCAGGACGTTTGCAAGGCTTTTATGGTGGTGAATTTTTGATAGGATATGCCGCAACACGCCAAAGAATTTCTTATGGAAATGAAATGACTAACCAATTTCAATCTCCTATTTCTACTACTGACTTTGTTAATTTTGCCTCAGCCGCTTCGGGTACACGCTTAAAAGAACAAAAATTTGGTAATAAATTTATGGTAGGTTTGCGTGGATTTGTAGGCGTTGAATACTTTTTTGCCGCCAAAATGTCTATCGGTGCAGAGTTTGGATATGCTTTTACAGCTATCACAGCAGGAAAAGGAAGCACAACTACACAAGTTTGGGACGGAACTGCCAACACAGCCAAAGATGTAAAAGCAGATACTTATGATGCAAACTATAATAAACTTCAACTTGGAGTTGGTTTGGATAATTTGAACGGCAATATTAATTTGTTGTTTTATTTCTAATTATTGTTTTATCCGCAATTTATTGGCATAAAAATAAAAAGAAACTCGCAAAAAAAATCTTAAAATTTTTTTTGTGAGTTTCTTTTTAAATTAAAAAAAACGATATATCTTTGCGAAAAGTGTTTAAAAAATTATTTATTATCAAAATTTATAAAAAATGTCAGGAAAAAAAGACCCAAACATATTTCTTAAAATTGTTTTACCTTTATTGGTTTTGGGAGGAATTGCTTATGCGGTTTTTAATCCTAATTTGTTCAATAGCCTCAAACTTCCTTCGGCTATCAAAGATATAGCAATTACCTCCACTACTTTGCCCAAAGATATGCTTTCTTGGGCAGAGTTAGAAAAACAAAAACGATATACCGACTTAGATGAAGCACTAAAAAACCCAAGCGAAGTCAGAATTTTAGACCTTTCAGGGCAACATATCAAACATTTCCCTGAAGATATTGCTTTGTTTACAAATTTACAAATTTTAGATTTACAAAACAATCGTTTACAAGAAATTCCAAATGCAATTCAAAACTTAAATAAATTACAATATTTGTTTTTAAGAAAAAATCAAATCATAAAAATTTCACCCCGAATTGGAAATTTAATTTATTTAAAACAATTAGATTTAAGTAGCAATCAATTAGTTTCTTTGTTTCAAGAAGTAGGTGCCATTGTTGATTTACAAGAATTGAACATCACAGACAATAAAATTATTCGCCTCCCCGATGAACTTGTGAAACTAAAACATCTCAAAATTTTAAGGACTGCTAACAATGCTTTGAGTGAATTGCCAAAGTCGATTACACAATTAGATAGTTTAGAAACTTTTGATATTAGCCGCAATAATTCTTTAGAACTCAGACCATCTTTTGAACTAATCGGAAAAATGAAAAGTTTAAGACGCTTAGAAATGAAAAATATGGGCATTGTTCACGTACCTAGTTCTATTTCACATCTAAAAAATATAAGAACTTTAAATTTACAAGGCAATAAATTCACAGAAGCAGAAAAAAAAGATTTGAAAAAAATATTACCAAATGTTGATGTGGATTTTTAGTTTTTGATTATCAAAGAACTTTCCGAAAGTTTAAAACTTTTAGAATTTTTTTGATATTTTTAAAATTTTATTCAAATTATTTGGATATTTAAAAAAAAGTCTTTTAATTTGCACAAAATTATACACCACTTGTATATTTTGGGCTTGTAGCTCAGACGGTTAGAGCAACTGACTCATAATCAGGAGGTCGCGAGTTCGATTCTTGCCTGGCCCACCAACCAAAAAACGCTTCGTTGATACAAGGCGTTTTTTGTTTTTAGATATGTTTGTTTTTTTTTAAAATCTGTTAAATAGCAAGGAACAATCATTAAATAAAGTGATAATCTATCAATAACGAATTTCGTTATTACATTGTGAACAAAGTTCTGTTACACTACTTTTGTTGGTATAAAATTAATTTCTTTTCCCAAACATTATTTATATTCTGACAACCATCAACTTCGTGCAAGCGTGGACGCTTGCACGAGATACTAACTGGTGCAAGCGTGGACGCTTGCACCAAAATTAACCTAAATAGTTACACATTATTTATATTCTGACAACCAACTGAAATAATTTTCCGTTCGTAATTTTTTTGATAGTTCCCGTTGAAAAACAAACGCTTGTAACAAAACTTCCATTCAAAAAACCATTTTGTAATTCGTCAATTTGTATATAATTACCTTGCGGAGAATTACAAGTTACGGCACTTTTCCAATTTTGTGAACTTTGATTAAAATTTCCTTGCGGAGCAAAAGTTGCTTCATTCTGAAAATTTGGATTACCCAAAGGATAGTTTCCTTGCCCGCTTTGGCTCAAACTATAAATTTTAAGATAAATAGCTTGTCCGTTGTTATGTGTAGCCACAATATCTACCGTAAACAAACTTCCTGATTGTACTACTTGTGTGGTAACTTTTGTCGTTTCCCATTGCACGCCGTCTATTTCACAAGTAAATAAATTTTGTGGAGTATTATTACGATTTTTGCATTGATTAAAAGTAAAAATAATCAAAATACAAACCAATACTATTTTATATTTTTTCATTTTTTTATAACAAGATTATAATTTTCCATATCGTAATAATTTTTGGTTATAATCGCTACCAAAACGAACGATGCCTTGCCCAACACAATTGGTGGCGGTGCAATAATTAAGATTTTTATAACTTGCTTCTATCAAACCAACATCTTGAGCATAGACTTCAATTCTTCGTTTCAATGCAACCAAACTTGAGTCGTTGATTTGTATGACTTTTACAGCAGTAGAAAAATTTTGTGAACTGCTTAGTTGATAAGGTTTTCTTACGTCTTTCATTTGAAAATCTTTCGCACCCAAATTATTATAAGCATTGCCATTCCAAGTTTTTCCTTCTTGAAAAGGAAAGGCTAACTTGGTGAATATCAAGTTATTAGCCGATTTTCTTACCCAATAATTTGATTTTTGAACAAAACCTGTTGAATCAATCACCCAAGCGTCTGTGTTTGTGTTACGTTTATATTTTTCGTATCTATACGCAGGCAGATTGTCGAGTCCTATAAATAATTCTTTTAATTCTTCTCTGATTTGATATGTAAAAGCAACAGGTGGATTAATCAATGTATAACTAATTTCTTTTACTTCATATTCCCAAAAAAAATTTTCTTGTAAAGGATAAAAATCGAGTCCTAAATCTCGTAAATTTGGTTCTTCTTGTTTGGGTGTGCAAGCAGTAAAAAAACTAATTATTAAAATAAAAAATAAAATATTTTTCATAAATTTTTTCGTATATTTAAGAACTGAAACGCAAAATTAGTGATTTTTATTACTTTATTATAAAAAAAATAAACTTTTTTTTGTTTTTTTCTTTAATCTATTCTATATTTGCAACCTTAATAAAAAAGAAATTTAAAATCGTAAACTTTATATAAGAAATGTATATTTTCATTATTGTATTAATTATTTTAGTTAGTTTTTTACTTACATTGATTGTATTGGCACAAAATCCAAAAGGCGGCGGTTTGAATGACCAATTTACAGGTGGAGCGACAAGCAAAATAGGTGCGCGTCAAGCAGGTGACCTTGCCACAAGGCTTACTTGGATATTAGGAATGTCTTTGTTTGTATTGGTTTTGAGTTCTAACTTTGTAGTAGATAAAAAAGGTGGGTTTGATTTCAGTAGCCCAAATATTGAAAAAGCAAAACAAAAACGTTTACCTTCTTCTGATAAATCTAAATCTGAAAAAGCACCAGAAAGCAAAACTCCTGCAAATACTGATAAAAAAGAAGATAAAAAATAACGTAATTATTTAGGTTATTTTTGGTGCAAGCGTGGACGCTTGCACGAGATATTAATGGGTGCAAGCGTGGACGCTTGCACGAGATATTTTTTGGTGCAAGCGTCCACGCTTGCACCAAAAAATTAGTTTTTCCAAGTTAATAATTTTTTAACTAACTCAGGTTGGAGTTCTTCGCTGGTAATGATTTTTCCTTTTTTCATTTTTTGAACAAACTTTTCAGCATTATTTTTTTCGGCAAAGGCGACCAAATCATAGCCCATTGGTCCTTTTTCTCCACTTTCAATTACCCAAAAAACTTCTGCAAAAGCAATTCTCATATCAGGATATAAATAATTTTTAACTTCTACTTTTTGAAAAGTTTTTAATTCTTGTGAGCCTTTTTCTGTCAAACCTGCTTCTAAATAACAACGAGGCGAACAAAAAAACACAACTTTGTTGTTTTCTTTGGTTGCTTTTATGTTTGATTTTGGAAATTCCATACTTGGCATTCCGCAATTTTTACAATCTGTATTTTCCTTTTCGTGGCTATGATTATGTCCTTCGTGAGAATGTCCTTCGTGATTGTGTCCATCGTGAGAATTTTCTTTATTTTTCTCTTTTTTTTGATTATTTTCACAAGAAAATAATACAATAGCAAATAAAAGCATCAATATTTTGATATTTTTCATAGAATTTTACTTTGTTGAGTATATTTTTTATTTTTTTATAAATGATAAAATTAATTTTTTTAAGTCTATTACACTAATAAACTAACAAAAAATTCGTTATCAAGGCATATCTTTTGGACTTATTTTTGAGGATAAAACAAGAGAATAAACCTAAAAACTTATCATTATCAATAACATTTTGAATATTTATGATGTTTGTATTTTAACAAATATAAACAAAAAAAATTTATTTGACTTGCAAATGTAAGACATTTAATTTATATTTCCAAAAACAACTGACTAACTCACTCATTTACTTTTTACTTTTATTTATGAAATTACAATCAACTTTCTTCATTTTTTTCATTTATTTTTTTCATTTATCTTATCAATTAACTGCTCAATTTGTATTGACTGAGCATCACGAATATATTTTAGATGATTTCAAGCCTGATGAATTTGAAGTTTTGTCTTTGGGAGAAGATGGAATTTTGGTATATAAAATCCTTGATAATGGTGAATATTCTAAACAAAAACAATTTGTTTTTGAAAAATTAGACACAAATCTTGTCGTCAAAACGACACACAAAACAGGTTTACCTTTTCATTTTTCAGAAAAACATCAAATTTATTTAGACGGAAAAGAATATTTATATTTGTTGAGCCGCCCTGATTCAGATAAAAAAGTGGTTGTTTTTAGACTTAATATTCCAAATTTTACTTCAGAAACTTTTGATATTACGTTACCTAATCGTTTTTTTTTGAATACATTTAAAGCCATTGGCGATGAATTATATTTATTAGGTGATGCCAATGACAATGAAGTTGGCATAGGTTTTAATTTTATTAGCAAAACACAAAAAATTTTACCTAATTTTTTTGATAAAGATGATGAATTAAATAATTTTTTGCCTAATCCATTGAGCCAACAAATGATTTTTGGACTATCAGATGACCGCTCTCGCGTGTGCGATTTTTCGTTAAAACCTTATTCGGCTTTGATTGGAGAGCAAAAAAGAATTAATATCAAAGCACCTGAACGAGAACAAGAAAAAAAAACGTTTAAAAATTGGCGTTTGTATCCACTTTCTGCTACTTCGTTTTTTATTTTTGGTGGATATTCTTTGGATTGTTCGAATGATTTGACAGGTACTTTTTCTATTTTGGTGGATAATCAAGTCCAAAAACGTTCTTTATATAAACCTTTTTTTGATTTTTTTAATATTTATAGGCATTATTCTGAAAGAAAAGCCATTAAATTAGAAACCAAAAGGGAAGAGATGAGAAAACAAGGAAAACAAAAAAATATTACCAAAAAAATGTATGCTCACCCACAATTATACGAATTTGGAGAGCAAGTTGTGTTTGTGATGGAAAATTATTATCAACAAACTAATAACAATACGCTCAATAGTAATTTTAGACCTTTTAATCCTATATTTTATAATCCTTATCCGCGTTGGCAAAATCCTACGACTACTCCTGTCAATTATATATATTCGAAGGCAATTTTGTGTGCGTGGAACAAAAAAGGAGAATATGTTTGGGATAATTTTATGAATTTAGAGGAATTAAATATCAAAAATTTAGAAGATAATTTATCTTTGGGACAATATGGAGATAGTTTGGTTTTGGCTTATACACACAACGAAAAAGTATTTTCAAAACTTATTCACAAAAGAAGAACTATCAAAGAACAAACAGAACAAAAATTGGAAGATTTGTATAAATCCAAATATAATATTACTAATCAAACCGATATAAAACTAAAAACTTGGTACAAACAAAATTTTCTATTGATAAATGAAATAAGTGTTAGGTCAGGAGAAGGAAAAAAAACAATGTTTCAACTGCAAAAACTTACTTATCAATCTTTGCCTCTCACCGAAAAAGAAAAGAAAAAAATGAAAGTAAATAAGAAAAATAAATAAAATAAAAGTAACTATTTAGGTTAATTTTGGTGCAAGCGTGGACGCTTGCACCAGTGAGTATCTCGTGCAAGCGTCCACGCTTGCACGAAGTTGAGAAAAAAATGAAAGTAAATAAGAAAAATAAATAAAATAAAATATACAAAAATGATTTTTTTATGCTAATTGTTTGTTATTTTATTTTATTTTTCTTAATTTTGAAAAAATAAAAATAATTCTATTCTAAAAAAAGAAAAATTATGGCAAATTCTAATATTGAAAATTACATCAAAAAAATCATGGAACTCCAGGAAGCAAAACAAAAAATTTCTGATGATGATTTGATTTCTATTGCAAAAGATTTAGATTTTGATATCGAACTTATCAATCAAGCCCACAAAGATTGTATCAATAGAGGTACAAATTTTTTGAAATATAAAAATTTTGAAGATGCTAAATATGAATTTGAACAAGCATCGACTTTGAAACCAAATGATATCGAAACTTTATTTGGTTTAGCGAGTGCTTATGCAGGCAGGTACGAACAACGCGAAAAAATTCAGGACAAAGAAAAATCCATCGAATTGGCTACAAAATGCTTGCAAATTGCTCCCGATTATGATTTGGCGGCTCGCCTGATTAGTTTTTTGAAACAAAATAGACAAGCGTTATATGAAGAAGAATCAAAACAATTGCCTGTCAATATAAACTATTATGCTATAGGTGCTTTGATTGGATTTATTATGTTGGCAGTGATTGGTTTTTTTATATTTTTGTTGTTGAAAGGAGAATCTAATCTTACAAATGGTAAAAAAATTATCGAACAAACCAAAATAGCCAAGCAAGAAATTTATCCCAGTACTCAAACTCAAAACAAACACGCTGAATTATTAGTCAATGGCGCAAAAGGCTATGTTTTTTGGTTTATTTATTACATACAAGAAAGAAAAGATAATAATTTTGTCAGAAGTTATTATGTAGATATTATCGATGTACCGAGTGGAAACAAACGTAAAAAATTGATGTTAGCAGAAAATTTGGCACTCACACAAAATCCATTCAAAGAGTGGATTTTTATGGGCAATAAATTATATACATACTTAGAGGCAAAAAAAGATGTGATTGGTTTTGATATATATTCGGGGGAAATTGTGGATAATAAAGCCATTTTACAAAACAGATTTGCTGAATTGAGCGAAGGAATTGGTATTTTAGAATTTAGTCATCATTCAAAATATTGGTTAAAAATCGTGTTGCGTTCGGGAAAAGAATTTAGGTATAGTCCTTATTTTAACAAATTTTATAGTGAACAAAAAGCTAAATCTATCGAAAAAGATTATAGAAATAAAGAAGAATATCAAATTAAATCAAATTGGGGAATTATAGAAGGCGAAGAAATGGCAAAAAATATAGTATTTTTCCAAGAAAAACTTAGCCCTTTTTATTTTTATGGCTATCGAAATGATTTGATAAACCTTAGAGAAGAAAGGCTCAAAAGTCCAAATTATATACAAGTGAAAAAATCAGAAAATAAATTTTTAAGTCCAAAACTTTTATTTGGTGATGAAAATTTTGCCTTGATTTATCATTTGACTGAAATTGGAGAAGATGAAAAATCTATTTTGGCTTGTGTTGATGCTAAAACAGGAAAAACAAAATGGGAAATAAAAGACCTCAAAAAATATATTTTTTTTAACGATATAACTAAAAATCAATACAATATCCATGCTGTTTTAAACCAAAATAAAGACAAAATAATTATGTATAATCCTTATTTTATGGTAGAGGTCAAATCTGGTAGCACATTTTTTTGTTGTGAAATTGATGTCGAAAAAGGGAAAATAAATTGGGAAAAACAACTTTTACAATGATTATATGCCAACTGGTTTAAGTATTTCCAAAAAAAATAAAAAAAAGTAAAACTGGCGCAAGTTTGAGCGCAGCGGAAACTTGTGCCTCTGTATTAATAGAAGTCTC
>RDXZ01000178.1 GCA_004293265.1 Bacteroidota bacterium
CATTTTTTCAATTTCTTTTTCAGTTGTTCTATTTTTTCAAAAAATTCTTTTAAAATTGCTAAAATTTTTTCATATTCTAATAAAAAACCATCATGTCCATAATCAGAATCTATTTCAAAATACAAATTTGTAGGAATATATTGAGCCAAAAAACGTTGTTCTTCGGGAGGAAACAACACATCAGAACTAATACTGACCACGCAACATTTGGCTTTGATTTGTGCCAAAGCGTCTGCTAAATTATTTCTATTTCTACCAATATGATGGCTATCCATTGCTTTTGAAAGTGTATAATAAGCAAAAGCATTGAATCTTTGTTGTAATTTTTTGCCTTGATATTGTTGATAAGTAGCGGCTTTAAAATTTGTAATTTTGTGTTCTGTTTCTGATTGTGTATTTTGATAAGCACGATAGTTTCTATACGAAAGTAAAGCAATAGCACGTGCTGTTTTTAGTCCTTCTAAACCTGCTTTTTCATTTTTTTCTCCCCAAGTTTTATCATTTTCTATTGCCATTCTTTGTGATTCATTAAAAGCAATTCCCCAAGCAGAATGTTTGGCGTTGGTAGCAATCAAAAATAAATGCTCAAAAATTTGAGTATTAATAATTGCCCATTCTAATAAAATCTGTCCGCCTTGTGAGCCACCCAAGCCCATATACACGCGTGAGATACCTAAATTTTGTCTTAATAATTCTAAAGCATTTGCCATATCTCGAATGGTAAGTAAAGGAAAATCATAAAAATATGGCTTTTCTGTGTCTTTATTGATACTCAAAGGATTGGTAGAACCATAACAAGAGCCTAAATTATTCACACAAATAATGAAATATTTGTCAGCATCTAAAAAATTATTTTTTCCAAACAAACCTGCCCACCATTCTTCTACTTTTGAGTTGGCGGTCAATGCGTGAATTACCCAAATAATATTATTTTTTTCTGCATTTAATTTTCCATAAGTAGTGTATGCTAACGTAAATTCGGGTAAAAACTCACCACTTTCTACTATAAATTTTTTGGGGTAATGAAAATATTGAATATCTGTCATTTAGTTTATAATTTAGTTTTTGTATAAAGAAGTAATTTTTTTAGATTTTTTTGTAGATTTTTTCTCAGTTGTCAATGTCGCAGACTTGACAACCTGCGAAAAATAATCTGCGACAACATCTATTCAAAAAAAGAAAAAGTAATATTTTTTTCATTTGAATAGATGTATTGGATAATGTGCATATCAAAATACAAAGTTAAAATATTTTTTTGAAAATAAAGAAAATGAGAGGGATTTTTTATTTTTTTTCGCAGATTTTTTTCGCAGATTTTTTTCGCAGATTTTTTTCGCAGATTTTTTTCGCAGATTTTTTTCGCAGATTTTTTTCGCAGGTTGTCAAGTCTTCGACATTGACAACTGCGAAAAAAATCTGCGAAAAATTAATTTTCAGTTGTCAATGTCGCAGACTTGACAAACTGAAAATTAATTTTATCAGAGTTTTTATGAACAAATTATTTTTTTTAAAAAATATACAAAAAATATACAAAAAAATATACTTTATTTATTTTTTATGCGTATCTTTGTTGTGTATTATTACAATCATCTTTAAAAAAAATATAATTATGAAATTCTACATTTTTTTGTGGGTATTTTGTTTGCAAATATCCATCAATGCGTTGTCGCAAAATCCACCATATCCACCAAATCGTCCTAAACAACTCAACGAAAAACAAGTTAAAAACGAGGAAATTAAAAAGGAAATTCCTAATGAAGAAAAAGAAGAAGATGTTTTTGAAGAAGTTGAGGCAGTTCCCGAAAATGCCTTAGCCTCAAAACCCAAACCTAAACCGAAACCAAAGCAAAAAACAGAAAGTAACAAACATAATCTTGATGATGATGAATTATGGGGGCTTCCTGCACACAAAAAAAATGACGACGCAATAGTGCAACACAAATATTACACGTTGCGTTATAGAGAAGAACACGAACAAGCCGAATGGGTGGCGTATAAACTAACCGCTGACGAAACCGAAGGAGATAGCGAAAGAGATAAGTTTTTGGAAGACAAAATGGTTAAAACTAAATCAGCAAAACCTACAGATTACGCAAAATCAGGCTATGATAGAGGTCATTTAGCACCTGCGGCAGATTTTAATTTTTCACAAGAGGCAAAAAGTGAAAGTTTTTATATGAGTAATATGTCGCCACAAGCCCCACAATTTAATCGCGGTATTTGGAAACATTTAGAAGAAAGAGTGCGTTATTGGGTGCAAACAAAAGAAAATTTATATATTGTAACAGGACCGATTTTGAAAGAAGGTTTGGAACAAATAGGCGTAAAAAATAAAATTTCTGTTCCTGAATATTATTATAAAATTTTATTGGAACGAAAAAAAGATGGTACTTTTAAATCAATTGCTTTCAAAATGAAAAATGAAGGCTCTAAAAAAGTATTGGCTGAATTTGTTGTTTCGATTGATTCATTGGAAGAAGAAACAGGAATTGATTTTTTTCCTAATCTTCCTGATAATATTGAAAAAGTATTAGAAAAAGTTGTTTCAACAAAAGGCTGGTTTTAGTTTTTTTGGGCAATAAAAAATTGATACAAATACAAAAGTCATTAATCTAAATTTTATTTCGATTAATGACTTTTTTTTATGAAAATAAAAGATTATTTTTTCTCTTTTACTTTTGTGTCTTTTGATTTTTTATCAGTAGTATCAACTTTTTCATCTTTAGCAATTTGTTTCTCGCCGTTTCCTTTGCGAGCTACAAAAACACTTGATTTGTCGTTTTTCCAATGATAACCATAAGTAAAGTTTAATTTAGCAATTGTTTTATCTTCTTTGTAGATTTTTGCTACATCAGGTTGATAGGTATAACGACCAAAATCTGCCACAGGATAATCATAATTACCATACATTTTTACACTCCAGCCACTTTCTTGGTACACAGAGTAACGAATACCTGTGTCATCTTGCAACACAGCAGAAGTTTCGTTCAAAATCAAATTACGAAAAACTGCAAAATCAGAATTATGCAAAATATAAGAAGCAGATTTGATAAAAGTAACTTTATCAGAAAAACCTTGAATAAATTTAACCACTGAATTGTTGGCTTTCATTGCTTTGTCGCTTACATTACCACCAATATAATAAACTTTTTGGCTTTTTTTACGATTTTTATTCAAAAATTCCACCATTACACCTTTTGTTCTGTTGTCTTTTGGTGCTTTTGGGTCTATTTTTGCATTTGGGTCTTCCAAATCCATCAAAACAGGTTTTCCACTTTCATCAACATAAAAACGTTTTGCATCTATGATTTCATTGCCTGTACGCACTAAAAATATATTCAAAAATGGCAATACACCTTGTCCCCATAATCCGCCCATGTGGCTTGTAATAAAATATCCTCTTGTAAATAAATCTCTCAAAGCAGTTCTTAAATTACCTAAATATCCGTTAGGTAATTTGTTGATATTAGGTAAATTACCATCTTTTTCTAATCCAAACATCAAATAATTATCACAATTTGGGAAAAATTCATAAGCAATCAAAATATCTGGTCCGCTGAATGGATAAAACAAAGTTTTTCCACCTGCATTAAAATCACTCAATTCAGTTTTAGACCATTCTCTCATTTTAGAAAGACGTTCTTTGTCTAACTTATTAAATCCATCATTAAATTCTTTGAAATGTTGTTGTCCTTGTGTTGATTTTGTGATAGAATCGGTCAAAGCAGTTTTATAAGTAACTTCTGCACCTGCCATCAATTGTGCTAAGGCAGTCAATTCTTGATTGATTTTAGGTCTTGGTTCTTCTTTTGGTTTTGAATTTTCGATATTTTTATCTTCTTGTCCCTCTGTTTTTGTTTTATCACAGGCAAAAAAAGTACTAATAAGAACAATAATAAAAAGTTTTTGCAAAAAACGCATAATTTTTAGATGATGTTTTTAGATAAATAATAAATTAAATTATAATTGAGGTGCAAAGTTACATTTTTTTAATTAAATTATAATATATTTTTAGTATATTTTTTTAAATTATTTAGCCCTCAACTACGAAGCAAGATTTTTATTGATAAAATCAATAAAGATACCTTTTAGAGTTGAGGGCTGAATAATTACATTTTAAATTAGTTATTTACTTTATATACTTTTTTAGTTTTTCCACCTTGTGCCGTTTCAATCACAACGATATATCCTTCAGCCGTATAATTTTTCATATTCAAGGAAGTATTATCTACTAATTCGTTTAAATTTTGGTTGTTTACCAAAGTGCCTCGTAAATCAAAAATTTTTATATTAGCGTTTGTAAATATTTTTCCGTTTGTTTTGACTGCAAAATCTTTGTAATTCGTGTTATAAATCACATCTAAATCGCCTATGTTTCCAACAAATGAAGGAACAGGTGGTGCAACCAACGCCTGCGTTGTAAAAGACCAAGTAGTATTTCCTGAAAAACCTGCATACACTACGTTATCAATATCTTTCAAAGCAATATTACCCACTTCTACATAATAATTAGTAGAATAATTGAGCGTAATTCCTGTCATTGTTACTATATTATTATTGATAGATACATTGGTAGTGTTTACATCAATAGTTTGAGTTACAGAATTATCACTTGATTTTTTTATGGTAATATTTCCTGTTCCTTTTTGCATATTTTTGCTAAAAGTCATCACCAAATCAGTATTGATAGCTACATTTGTACTTAAATGTGGTGGACTAAGCGTTAATAATTGATTAGGAATATTCGCAATGGTTGTAAATTTCCAAGTCGTATTTCCTGAAAAACCTGCGTAATTATTGTTATTTATATCTTTTAAAGCACCATTTTGAACTTCTACATAATATTGTGTAATATAATCTAAACCATTTTGAGTAATTGTTACAACATTCGAAGCAATCGTTACATTGGTAGAGGTTACATTGATGGTCTGAACAATAGAATTATCAGTTACTTTTTTTATTGTAATATTTCCTGTTCCTTTTTGCATATTTTTGTCAAAAGTCATCACCAAATTTGTATTTCTTAATACATCTATACTTGAATTTGGCGGACTTAAAGTCAATAATTGTGTGGGTAAATTTGAGCCAATAATCGTAAAATCATCAATAGCAACTCCTGCATCTGCTGTATTTTCGTCAGATTTGAAAACAAATCTAAAAGCAACATCAGTATTGCCTGATAAAAAACTCACATCAAAAGTTTTGGTTTCAAAACCATTGGTTGAACCAGTAAAAAATCGAGTATCAGTCACGAAACCACCTGAGTTTAGTTTAGTACCATTGTACCAATTCGCAGACAACGCATTGCCTAATTGCGTCCAAGTAGTACCTTTGTTAGTAGAATATTCAACAATAAATCCGTCATAATTTGCCTCAAATCTAAATTTAGTTTTAAATGAAAGCGTGTAAGTAGTGGGAGAAACAAAATTAAAATTAGGCGTATAAAGTTTTGCTTCTGACATATCAGGATAAACTGCATCATTTGGATTGAGAACCCAAGCGAAACTACCACTGGTTGTGCCATCTTTTCCTGCAATACTCGAATTACCTCTTACAAATTTACAAGCTGTTGATGTATTTTCATCGGCAAAATCATCAGGATTGGTTTCAAAATTTCCTCCATTTGTTAGATTATAAGATAAACCACGATTAGGCAATATAGTAATTAAATCATTTTTTGTGATTAATGTATTTGCCATATTGTTGATAGTCAAAGAAGGAGATTTTTTGCCTGCTACATTGTATTGCACCGAATGTGTACCTATTGTATTGGCTGTTGCGGGAGTTGCATTTGCCCCAAAGTTCCAACTCCAAGCATTTGCACCCGTTGAATTATTACTAAAAACAATATTTGTATTCAAATACGCTACTTTTTTATTTACTGAAAAATCTGCCGCAGGAACTCCCACTGCTTGAAAAGCTTGTGTTGTGAACACGCCACGCCCATGTGTAGCCACTGCTACCAATTTATCACTACTTCGCACTTTTAACATATCACATCTTACATTGGCTAAATTTTGATTAGTTGGTTCCCAACCCGGATTTACCGCCGTAATATCAGAAGTACTCCAAACCCCTAAATCAGTAGCAATCATTACCTGTTTTCTATCATTTGGATTAAAAATTCCCCAACGTACAGGCATATCTGGTAATCCATGAGCAGGTAAATCTTTATTAATCCAATTTGCTCCGCCATCATTTGAATAATAAACAGAAGAAATACCATAATTCATTAAAGTTACTAAAAGTTCATTATCGTTTGCACCAATCTCAACAGACCTGATTGTACCTGCATTGATACTTCCTGTAATATTGGTTACAATCGGATTAGCACTATTCGCATTATCAAGTCGATATACACGCCCTTGATAAGTGCCTACAAAAATTCTATTACTTGTGTTTGTATTTGCCTTGACCGCAGATATTTCTGTGTTATTAATATTTACATTGGCAATACTTTCAGCTGCTGAATTACCTGATAAATTTGCATATCTTAATTCATTATTATTTCCTGCATAATACAATATTTTTGAAGCATCATCATAATCAGTAGGATTAATAAAACTTCCTGCATCGCCTGTTCCGAAGTTAGAATTAAAAGAAGTTCCACTATTTTTAGATAAAAAATAAGAATTAAATACATAAGAAGTTACTTGAGTTACTGCATCAATTTGGTCTATAAAACAAAATGCACCATCTCCACCTGAAGCTTTGGTAATAGTTTGTGAACCTGACTCAGGAAATCTATGTGAACCATTGTCTTGCGCACCTGCCAACATATAATTAGAATTGGCTGTATTTTTCATCGCAACGGCATAATATTGAGTAACATTATAATTATTGATTCTATCATCAAAAGCAGGTGTTGCTACTTCATCAAACACATTCGCAGAATAACTAATTCCGCCATCTTGCCCAAAAACTGCCGCATTTGGATTACCCGGTTGGCTAATCATTCCATGTTGGTCAGCGTGTACATAATCTCTACAACCACCTGTCCAATAAGAAACAGAAGTCCAAGTAGTGCCTCCGTCTATACTTCTATGAATATCAACACCACCCGCTAAAAGAGTATTAGGATTGGTTGGATCAACCAATAAAATCAAATCATACCATGCTTGTCCACGTGTGAAATGATTTGTGCTTTGGGTACAATTTTGATTAAGGTATCTTGGAATAGATATATCTGACCAAGTAACGCCTTTGTTAGTAGATTTCTTAAAAAAACCAACATCTGTACTACCTGAACCTCCTGCGCCTAAAGCATAAATTACGTTTGCATCAGAAGGAGCAACTGCTAATTCTACCCTACGACCAGATGCCAATTGTCTGGTAGTCCAATCTCCAGAGTTTCCTGTGTCAGAGTAAACAACATAACCGCCATCAGTAGAGCCAATATAAATTCTGTTATCTGCACCTATTTCTATATCTTTGGGAACTATCGAATTTGGGAGTGCAATTTGAACAAAATTTGTACCACCATTAGTAGAACGCCAAAGCCCATTATTCGCTCCAACATACATTTCTGTTGTTCCCATTACTTGTCTAAACTTAATATCGTGGACAATCTGCATTGCTGTTGTGTTTGGCATTTGATTCCAAGTTGCTCCTGCATCATTAGACCTCCAAATTCCTGCTCCACGCACTACATTTGCATCACTATCGCCCGTACCTGCATAAAAAACTTGTGTATTTGTTGGATTAAATGCCAAAGCAGAAACGCCCAAAGTTGCCCAAAAATCATTTATTTTAGTATAAGTTGCATTGGTTGTGATGTCGTTCGTAAACCAAACTCCTCCTGATGAACTTCCTACCCAAAGTTTTTTATTGGTGGCATCATTGGGGTCAAACATCATAGCCCTTGTTCTTCCTCCAATATTATTAGGACCTCTTTCAGTCCATTGCACGTTTGGAATTGCTCCTTTTTGTCTAAAATATTGTTTAATTTTTTCTCTACCAATACTCAAAACTTCGTAAGGAATAGTGTTAGTATTTGGGTTTCTCGTCAATAAAAATTCGTGTTCTTTTGCCAAATCAGGTCTATCAGTTTGTGGTTCTGGTTTGGGTTCTTTTTCAAAACCTTTTTTAGCCTTTCTTATTTTTGGTGCAATTTTTTTGCGGTTAAAATGAGGCAATGTTCCGACTTCTTTTTCGTATTTAATTCTTTCTTTTGTCATCACAATATTTTCTTTGGTTTGATTTTCTTTTTTTTCAACCATCAATATTTGTGAATGATTTTCATTTTTTGTATAATTTTGGCTTTCTTTTTCTGTTGATTGGTTTTCTGTTGATTGATTTTCTTTTTTTAGCAGAATATTTTTTTGTTCGACTAAATTTTGTTTATTTTCATCAGGATTTTTTGATAATTTTTGGGAAATAAATAGGCTAATTGTTACAAATAACAACAAACCAAGTAGAAGAAGTATATAATTTTTTTTCATATTGGGCTTTATTTTTAAGTATGGAAGAATCATTAAATAAAGTGATAATTTATCAATAACGAATTTCGTTATTACATTGTGAACAAAGTTCTGTTACACTACTTTTGTTGGTATAAAATAT
>RDXZ01000179.1 GCA_004293265.1 Bacteroidota bacterium
ATTTAGACTTAATAGTGGAAATTTGTGCGGGGCTATCAAATTTTAAAGTAAAAAAAGGTGCTTAAATAACTGTTTTGAACGATTTAGTAAGTCTATTATCTCAATACGATAAATTTTTTTGTCTAATTCTTCAAAATTATTCTTTTCTATTGCTCTTATTCTAAAATCAAGGTCGTTTAATTTCATTTTAATAATCCAGTAGTGGCTTAAAATGGTCGCAAATGTAATCAATAATGATGATATTTGTAATAAAATAGTGTAATTCATACTAAAATTTTTTAGTTTTTTTGTTGATAAAATGAAAATACCCCCCAATAAAATAAATTATTGAGGGGATTTTAACTACAAAGTAGCCCTTTTTTGTGTCAATAAAGCCAAAATAGGAGTACTATTGTCCACTTCTTGCAATAAAAGTGAATACTTCATTCTTGCAGAAATAAAAGCGCCTCTACCAATACGAGCTCTACGTTGATTCAAAGTGAACAAACGAAAATCTAAAGCCACAACTTTGTCCTCTAATTGTTTACGCACAGGATTTCCCGCTGGTAAAGTAGGAATAACTGTGACGTAACTTGCTTTTTCAGCAGTAGCACTTGCAAAATCAGAATCAATCGTAGCTGATAACGTACTCAAACGTTCAATTTTACGCTCTTCTGTCAATGCTAAAAACTGCGCATTTTCTTTTTCTTTTTCAACCGTAGCAATAATTGCATCACACTCTCCAACTGTAGTAATGGCTGTAATAGATGCTGCGATAATTGATAAATCCATTGGATTCATAATAATAAATGTTTATAGTGTGAATAAATAAATGACAATGCAAAGATAAAATGTATATTTTTATCAAACAATAGCAATTTTATTTATTTGCTAATACTTTAATCATTTGCTATATTTTTATATATAATTTTATTTTTTATTTAACTTTTTTATTTTTTATTTCGTTATCTATATAGAAATATTTTTTTTTATTTCTAAAATAATTTCTTAAAAAAAATCTTAAAATTTATCTTAAAATTTATCTTAAACAAAAAAATCTTAAAAAAATGATTAGTAAAAAACAACTACAAAATTTGTATAAAATTTCAAGACCTACTTTAAATAAAAAATTAGAAAAATTAGGTTTTGAGAAAGGTAAGAGGCTATTTATGCCCTTAGAAATACAAAATATTTTTCAATTTTGGGGAAAACCTGAATAAAAAAAAATTCCTATTATTCAAAAAATAATAGGAATTGTATTTTATTTTTAGTGCAGAAAAACTACAATGCTTTGGATATTATGGTTCTTTTTTACCTAAAAATAATAATTTATCAACGGTAATATGCGCACTTACTTTATTGCTACCGTCTTTCGAGGTGTAATTATCTAACCTAAAATTACCCTCCACAAATATCTGTTTGCCTTTTTCAAACCAAAGTACATCTAAATTACTGCGGTTATAAACCTCACAATCGTACCAATCTACATAATCAATGCCTTTTTTAGTATAATTGACTGCCACAGAAAAGGAAATGACTTTGCTTACTTCTGCTGTTTCTTTATTGACGATTTCCTTGCCGTTGGCTGTGCCAATATATCCGACAATCGTTATTTTTGCTATTGTTGCCATAGTTTTATGCGGTTTGTTGTGTTGTTTCTGGATTTAATTCTTGAAAACTATCAAAAGCCTGTGCTAAAGTTTCACGTAATTGTGCTTTGTGTTGTTGCTCAATTTCGTAATTTTCTTGCTCTTCCAAGTGTTCACGAATTGCTAACCAAGCTACGTCCATCAATTCAGTAGGTAAAAAATAGCTTTGCGACTTTCTAAATTTATCGCCATCTCTTTTGATAATCATTCTGAAACCATACGCAGAACAATGTTTTATCAAATTTTTTAACATTTCCATAAAAAATTTTTTGTTTAAAAGTATATATTAAGTAAAGAAAATACAATAAAACTCCCTTTCGGGGCTTAAAAAAATAAAGAGATTGAATTTTTTTGCGTCTTGTTTATCATATCGTTATATACGGCATCAGAGCAAATGAAAAATCAAAACATTGACTAAATTCCCTCAAGAAACATCAAAATTCCATTTTTTACGCTTTACAAAGTATCAAACATCTTATCAGACTATGCAAAAAAAGGCAGGGAGGCACTGTGTTTTTTACGTTGTATCCGCTTATAGCAAATCAACCAAATTTGAAGGCGTGATATTCTCCCTGTCCAATCTCTTTAAGTATCTTTATATGAGCCGTTGCCTTGTGTCTTCACAGGCAACTAAACTATGATTTTGAATCGTCATATTCTATCAATTTTGAACCACAAAAATACGTCTGAATACATAATTTTCTGGTTACTGCTAAGAGTTGCTGTTTATAAGCCAAGTGTGGTAATCTCGACACCAACTCCTTGCATTGTTTGTTGTATCGCATCGCAATGCCTGCGGCTTGCGTCATCTGTACCCGCAAAGCATTATTACATATTGCCTTATTGGCTACCTTTGATTTACCCCTTACTGATGTACCACTTTCATAAAAGTTCGGTACTACACCACAATACGCCCCAAAATCACGACCATTATTAAACCTTGTGAAGTTGTTTGTATAATAAATCAAAGCAGGAATAGTACCATCGCCAATCCCTTTAATAGTATCTAATACTCGATATTGTTCTGGAAAATATTGTGTTACAAAGTCATTTATACCTTTTTTGAAATTCTTTTTATATTTTTCATTTTCTGTAACCAATGCCTCCAGACCTTTGCTGGCAAAATCTAATTTAAGATTTTCTACACGTTCTTCCCCAATGAAATTATAAGCCTCTTGAATGTTTTTAAAAGCCCTATCTCGCTTGTCTAATTGCACTTTCATACGCATAAGCAATCCTAACTCTACGAGTTCGTTGGTGCGAGATTTGTAAGGAGTTTTGAGTTTGTCCTCATATCTTGAGCAGTAGTCAGATATTTCTTTGGCATCAACCTTATCGGTTTTATTGCGTTGTAGCACCGTTTGTTTGTATTTAGCAATAGACCAAGCATGTATTTCGTTAGCGTGCCAGCCTCTACTACTGAAATAATCCATGACAGGAAAAGAATAAATGCCAGTAGTTTCGCAGGCAATATTCATTTTGACACCTAAGTCAAGCAATTGTTTTTCGAGCAAATTAAAGCCTTTGAGATTATTGTTTATTCTTCCGTTTCTTAAGAAGATCCCTTCCTTTTTGGGATTAGGAATTGCAAAATTAATAGTATCCTTAGATACATCTAAACCAGTCCAAAGCATAATGTATGAAATTTTATTTCTTATTTATGTTGCAAATATGAAACTTTATTTCTATATTTGCAAATATTTTCACATAAATTTTAAAAAAAATATGAAAAATAATTTCATAATGCAAAAAAATAGTAATTTTGCAAACATTTATTCAATCTTATTTATCAAAATGAACCCTGACGAAATAATTAAAAAATTAAAAAAGATAAGAGAGGAAAAAAAAATCTCTCAAAGAGAAATGTCTGAAGCCTTAAATATCACTCAAAGACAATATGCAAATTATGAAAATTTAACCTCTCAAATAACTTTAAAGACTTTTTTAGATATATTAAAAATATTAGATGTAAAAACAAAAGATATTTTTGATGATGAAATAATAAATCAAGTATCAAAAGAAGAAATAATTTTAGCAATAAATATGTTAGATGATATAAAAAACAGGCTTACGTAGCAATCTTTAAAAAGTACAATTATTGAGGGAATTTATAAAAGTACAAAAAACTTCAAAGTTCATTTCAAGCGTTTTGCCTGAAAGGAAAAAAGATAGGTAGATGTAAGTTTTTTTGTTAAAAAGAATTATTTTTTTGTTGATTTCGGGCGTTTTGCCTGTTTTTGAGGTAAGGGGGGGTAAGATTTTTTTTAAAAACGAGAAAAAATAGGCATTTTATGTTAAAAAAGGGGCTTTATAAGATGTTACACACTTTCCCTGTTTACTTAAATCATTGATTATCAATAGGGAAAGATATAACTTATTTTAAACATAAGTTTGAAATAAGTTTTGTTTATTTTATGTATAAGTAATTGAAAATCAATTATTTATACATAAAATAATTTTAATTATTGTATTTTTGTAATTATTTAAAATATTTTAGTTAAAAAAATCGTGCAAGCATTTACTACACTTACACGAAATTATTTTAACTAAATAATTACTTTATTTTTATCTTTCGATATTTATTTTGCTTAGTAATGCAATATTATTACTTGCTTGATTATAACTATATTGATACAAACCATCTTTACCAATCATCAACAAAATATTCCCCAAAGGAATTACATCATAGGCATCGATGTTGGTAATGTGAGAAATTAACATAGGATTTGTAGGACTACTCACATCAAAGAATTTTAAACCTGATGTACCTTCACAAATAAATAATTTATTGCCATCAATTCCTAAACCAAAAGGAGAAATCATTGAGAACCTCGATTTAAAGTTAGGTTGTCCTTCCGCACCTTCCATTTTTAAAATATTTAATTCATTAGTAGCACCTCCACAAACTACTCCACCACGCAAAGTTACATACACATAATCGTTTTGAACAACCACAGGATCACAAGAGCGTACATGAAAAAATTGATATTGAATCATAGGTCTTTCAGGGTCATTAAGTGACAAAACTTGCATACCTGTTTGTGTACCGATGTATAATTTATTGTTGTAAGGAAAAATTGTTTCGATACCAAATCCCAAAGTAGTAACTGCTTTTTTAACAGGTGCTATTGATGGATTGCTTATGTCAAAAGATGTAATTTGTCTATTGTCTAATGTATAAAGATAATTCCCATTAATAGCAAAACGAGCCATAGAACCTGCCTTTCCTGTTTGACTGGCATTTGGTGCTACATTAGATGAAAGTCCACTTCCACCTGACGCACAACCACTTGAACTTAAAGAAAGGAATATGATAGTTCCCCAAAAAATACTGATAATTGATGATATTTTTTTCATAATTTTAGTTTTGAGTGTTATTAAGTTTCCAACCTACGACAATTCTATTGGCATCACCACCATAAAATCTATTTCCATCTGGGTCTAATAAACTTGGTAGTTCGTTTTGATTTCTAAATAATAACGTTGGCTCCATAGGATTAGCAATGTTAATAGTCAATAAATCTACGCCATTATCTGCAAATAATCGATTTCCTTTCACAGCAATATCAATATTACCCGGTATTTTTACAAAGGCTATTTTTTGTGGTGATGACGGATTCGAGTTACTAATAATATGAAAACCCTCATATTTTTCATTGACAAAAATATACGAGGCATAAGCATAAATTTTGCCCGTATTTTTCATCGTTCTGGGTGATTGAATGGCAAATGAATTATTTAATTGTTGCCTTGTCATCAAAATTGGGGTATATTTTGAACCAGCAGGCTCTTTATAAGGTTTATAACAACTTGTTAAAAGACCTAAAAAGACAATAATTAGCGCTATGTTATTTTTCATAATTAATAAATTTTCAGTGTTATAACAAAAATATAAGCAACAAGTTTGAGTTATGCTATTCAAGAAATTTTTCACAAAATTAAATGCTTTTTTTGATTAATACAAATTTTTATGAAAAAAAAGAAGAAAAACTATCGTTTGTATTATCAAACTAAAAATATTTTCTTGCTCTTGATTGTATTTCTATATCCAACCAAAAAATGACATAAAAATTACATACAAAAACCACAAAATGATAACAATTAAATCTTACTTTTGTTTTAATAATTGTCGTATCGAAACAAAATGCCCAAACAAAACCACAGGTACAATAAATGTTGGCAACCAAGCAAATGGAAAATGTAAAATAGCCACATTAGGTTGCTCAAAACCAAATTGTTGAAAAGGAGACGGAGCAGAAAATATCGCATAAAAGACAATATTTAACAACAATAAAAGACAAATAAAATTCCAATATAAAATAATTTTATGATTTAATTTTCCTTTTTGAAATCCAAAATATATAATCAAAGGAGCAGTAATTCCTGCAATTATATCAAAATTCCGTCCTTCAAAAGTCATTATTTGAGGAATAGCTTTGTGAGTGAACAATAAAAATAATGCAATTTCTACAAAAATTCTTACAATATTAATATATGTGAGGTTGATAATAGGTACACTATCTATAAATTCCAAACCTGATTTAGTTACAAATAAAAATATCATCACTAAAATAGTGGGCAAAACACCAAAAATCATAATTTTAGGAGGAAGCAACTCAAGATGACTATTATAGACATTGTTATAAGATAAAACCGCTTGAATTATTAACCAAAATATCAAAAAAAATAAGATAATGTTAGATTTTTTACTTATTTTTTCTGTTTTTGTATTTTTTATGGCATTATAAAATAAAAACAAGACCACAAATGTAATCATTCCAAAAATAATAGGAATATAGATAGGTAGATTTTTAAGCATTTTTTTTAATTTTTTTTTGTAATTGATTTTATTTTTTACAAAGAACCAGAAAACTATATACACATCGGAAAGTGGTTTTGGGAGATTTGTCATTTTGAGCAAAGCGAAAAATCTTACTTTTGAATGACTATCTGTAAACGAAAAATAAGATTCCTCCTTTCAGTCGGAATGACAAGGTTTATCCCAAAACCATTTTCCGATGTGGATATCTCGTGCAAGCGTCCACGCTTGCACGAAGTTCAAAATAATAATTTTATGACTAACCTAAATAGTTACTTAAAAATTATAAATTCATTAGTGCTTTCAATTCGACCTCAAAACCACCTGACAAAATAGGAAACCTACACCAAGTTTTTGGGTCTAAATTTTTATCATCAACGTGAAAAGAAGGCGCATATCTTTCTCTTTTCCACTGATTTCTGCACCATAATCTAAAAAATTTTATAGTCCATTCTTTCAATTGTTCTACGGAATAATTAGTATATTTTGCTTGCAAAAAATAAAAACATTCGATAGGAGATTTTTTATCGCGAATGGCTAATTCTTCAATATCATCAAGCAAATCATAAGGCATTAAATCCGCCTCGTCAGTTTGTTTATTTTCTGCGGGACGCAATTCTGCGGTAGGTTGTTGTTCGTTTACAAAGTTTAAAGCAGTAATTTTTTTAGTTTGATTGATGCCTTCTTTTTCTAACCAACGCAACCATTGCCTCAAAAAAGCCTTATCAATCCCCGCAATAGGGCTTAAACCTCCTGATGTATCGCCGTCCATAGTGGCATAACCCACAGCGGCTTCTGAACGATTCGAAGTCGATAATAATAAAGCATTTTTGATATTAGCAAACATCCAAATACTCGGAGAACGCACCCTCGCCTGAATATTTTGCAAAGTAACATCATCAGTTTGCCAAGTCAAAGGTCGCCCCAAACTTTGCTCAATAATCGTTTGATAATCCGTTACTAAATCACCAATAAATAACGAAAAATAAGATACATTCAAGGCATTGGCTAATTTTTCTGCGGCGTTTTCTGTAACTTCACCGCTATTTTTACTGGCTTGATAAACGCAAGTCAATAAATTTTTAGTTAAAATATCAGCATTTGTCAGTTCTTTGCTATTTTTGATATAACTTATTTTTTCTATAAATTTATCCCAACCAATACTTTCGATACCCATTTCAAAAACCAAACGACATAAACAAGCCAAAGCAGAAGAATCTGCTCCACCACTCAAAGAAATAACAAAACCATTAGAACGGCTTTTTCGCATATAATCATACAAACCCAACACCAATACGCGTGTAAATTCTTCTTCTTTGATAAAATTACTCGTTTCCCAAGTTGGTAAGGCAACTTGTTTGGGCAGTGGAATCACATTTGGATAGTGAAATTCTGCTTGCAAGCAATTTTCTTCTAAACTTACGTGCTGAAAAGGAGCGCGGTTTGTGATTTGTGAAATTTTGTTAATATCTACATCAATCGTGGCAGAAGTTATCAAATAATCATAAAATCCCAAACGCTCTCCTACTGCTAACATTTCGCCATTGCTGGCAATCAATGCACCCCCATCATAAATGGCTCTCCCCGCTTCGTTTCCTAACAAATTGGCATATAAATAAGTTACTCCAAAAGACCTTGAACCTTCCAAAACAAATCTTTTTCGGACATCAATTTTACCAAAAGCAAAATGTGAAGCACTTGGATTTAAAATAATTTCCACGCCTGCTTCATATAAACTTCTGCCCGGTCTGTTCGCTACCCAAGCATCTTCACAAATTTCAAAGCCAATTTTTACGCCTCCTATTTTAAAAAAGTAGTCGCCAATAGGATATTTTTTTCCTTCAATTTCCACTACCGTTTTTTCACCTTGTTTCCAAGGCATAAACCAACGAGGTTCATAATGAATTCCATCTCCTGCCAAAAAACGTTTGGCAACAAAACCTACAATTTGCGCGTCCACGATTAAACAAGCCACATT
>RDXZ01000180.1 GCA_004293265.1 Bacteroidota bacterium
GCTTACAACAAATAGGTCGTTTGTTTTTGGAAGGAAAATATGATGCTCGAAAAGTAATTGCTTTGGCGGGTTCGGAAGTAAAAACACCTCAATACTATGAAGTAACTTCTCAAACTTGTATCAATAAATTGGTAGGAGATAATATCAAAACTGAAAAAAATGTAAGATTTATTTCGGGCAATGTATTGACAGGCGAAAAATTAGCCAAAGATGGTTATTTAGGCTATTATTCTAATATGATTACGGTCATTCCTGAGGGAAATTATTATGAATTTTTTGGTTGGATTGCCCCTTCTTTAAACAAAATTAGCTTTTCACGTGCCTTAGGTTTGTTTTCGTTCTTAGCACCTAAAAAACCAAGAGTTGCTGATACAAATATGCACGGAGAAGAACGTGCTTTTGTGCAAACAGGCGAGTTCGAAAAAGTAGTTCCGATGGATATTTTACCTTCATTTTTATTGAAAGCAATTATCGCCAATGATTACGAAGGAATGGAAGATTTAGGAATCTATGAAGTTTTAGAGGAAGATTTGGCACTCTGCGAATTTATTGATGTATCTAAAATCGAAGTACAGAGTCTTTTGAGAGAAGGTATGAATACTTTGATGGAAGCATAGTTTTGAACAAAAATTTAGGAACTAATTTTGTGGTAATATTATCAAAAATAAAATTATCCAAAAAAATAAATAAAAATAAAATATAATGAAATTCTTACGTAATATTTTAGATAAGGTAAAACCAAATTTCGAAAAAGGTGGTAAATACGAAAAATTACACCCTGCTTATGATGCTTTCGAAACATTTGCGTTTGTACCAAATCATACAACACCTGCAAAAGGTTCTCAGATTCGCGATGGCGTAGATTTGAAACGTATGATGGTTACTGTGATAATTGCTATGTTGCCTTGTTTACTTTTTGGTATGTGGAACGTAGGTTATCAACATCATTTAGCTACAGGAAAAGCGGCTGATATGATGAGCCAACTCATCATTGGTGCTTGGGCAGTGATACCCGTTATCATTGTATCTTATGCAGTGGGTTTGGGCATTGAGTTTTACTTTGCTATTCGCAAAGGACACTCAGTAAACGAAGGATATTTAGTGTCTGGTATGTTAATTCCTTTGATTTTACCTCCTACTATTCCTTTGTGGCAAGTTGCCTTGTGTACCGCTTTGGCAGTATTGATTGCTAAAGAAGTATTTGGTGGTACAGGTATGAATATTTTGAATGTCGCTATGACTGCAAGAGCCATTTTATACTTTGCTTATCCTGTAAATATGGCAGGAAGTTCTATCTGGGCTTATTTAGGTGGCGAAAAAACCGTAGAAGGATATTCAGGTGCGACAGCATTAGGTATTGTAGCGGAAGGTTCTACGAATCTTACTAAGGCAAAACAGGCTTTTGATGGGCAAGGAGTGGCTATTTTATCAAAAGCAGACGACTGGTCAAAAACTGATTTATTTTCTGATTGGAATATGTTTATGGGTTGGATTCCCGGTTCTATTGGTGAAACTTCAACTTTGATGTGTTTGATTGGAGCAGTTATTTTGATATTTACAGGCGTAGGTAGTTGGAAAATAATTGTGAGTGCATTTGCAGGAACTTATTTGATGGCTTTGTTAATGAACGCATTAGCCGTCAACGCTTTTATGGGCTTACCTGCACACTATCATATCGTGATGGGTGGAGTTGCATTTGGTATTGTCTTTATGGCAACTGACCCAGTAACCGCATCACATACCGAAACAGGAAAATGGATTTATGGATTTTTAATTGGTGCAATGACGGTATTAATTCGCGTATTTAACCCTGCATATCCAGAAGGAATAATGTTGGCGGTTTTATTGATGAATGTTTTTGCTCCATTGATTGATTTTTATGTAATTGACGCAAATAAACAACGTAGAAAAAAACGAATGAAATATGTCACAACCTAACGAAAAACCTAATTTTAGACAATCAAACGTCTATGTAGTTATGTACTCAGTTATTTTAACTGTACTTTGTGGACTACTTTTAGCTATTGCCGCATTAGGTTTAAAACCTGCACAAGATGCTAATATTGAAATGGAAAAAAAGCAAAATATTCTTTCTGCGGCGGGCATAAAAACTGCTACACGCGAAGAAGCTGCCAAATTATATGAGGAAAAAGTTTCAGCTTATGCTGTAGATTTTAAAGGACAAAAATTGGATAAAGTAAGCGTAGGAAGTCTTGATTTAGTGGCAGAATGGAAGAAAAAACCAGAAGAAAGAAAACTACCTGTGTACGAAATTTCTAATAAAAAAGGTGAAAAAGCTGATTTCTTTGTTGTACCTGTCTATGGATTTGGACTTTGGAACGAAATATGGGGCTATGTCGCTTTGAAAGGTGATGTAACTACTATCAATGGAGTAAAATTTGACCACAAAGGAGAAACTCCTGGTTTGGGTGCAAGAATTGCTACCTCTGAAATTCAAGATAGATATGTAGGCAAAAAAATATTCAAAGACTCAAAACTAACACCTACTTTTATGGAGAAAGGTGAGCAGGGAGGAGGAAGCAGAAGTATTGAAGCATTCAAAACTATTGAAAATAAAGTTGATGGTATGTCGGGAGCAACTATTACAGGCGTTGGACTTTCAGCTATGTTAGAAGATTATTTAAAATGCTATGAAAGTTTTTTCAAAAGCAAATTAGCAAATAACAAAGTAGCACTTAATTAAAATATTAAACAATTCTTTCAAAATAAAATTTTATGGCAGAAGTAGCAGAAAAACAGGTTGCAGAACCTATATTTTCAAAAAAAAATAGAAAACTTTTGACAGACCCTTTGAATGGTAATAATCCTATTACCGTACAAGTATTGGGTATTTGTTCGGCGTTAGCAGTTACGGTACAAGTTGCTCCTGCTATTGTAATGTCTATTGGCTTGATGTTAGTAACCGCATTTTCAAACTTGTTTATATCAATGTTACGTAATACCATTCCTTCGCGTATTCGTATTATTGTGCAGTTAGCGATTGTGTCTGTGTTTGTGATTTTGGTTGACCAGATTTTAAAAGCATATTTATATGATGTGTCAAAACAATTGTCAGTATTTGTAGGCTTGATTATCACAAACTGTATTGTAATGGGACGCTTAGAGGCGTATGCGATGGCAAATAAGCCTTGGCCTTCATTTTTAGATGGTATTGGCAATGGTTTGGGATATGGATTGATATTAGTAACAATTGCTATTTTCAGAGAATTATTTGGCTCTGGTTCTATATTAGGGTTCAAAGTATTTGATGCTATGGGCATTACTTATACAGGAAATGGTTTGTTGATGTTGCCTGCAGGCGCGTGTATGATGGTTGGTTGTTATATTTGGATTCAAAGAAGTTTAAACGGTTATAGAGAAGAAGATTAAAAAATATGGAAGCATTAATTAATATTTTCGTAAAGTCAATTTTTATTGACAATATGATATTTGCGACATTTTTAGGTATGTGTTCTTATTTGGCAGTATCAAAAAATGTTAAGACCGCAATGGGATTGGGTATTGCCGTTGTGTTTGTATTAGGTGTAACGGTTCCTTTGAACTATTTAGTCAATGAATATTTCTTAAAACCCGGCTCTTTGGCTTGGTTAGGCAAAGATTTTGAAAAAGTAGATTTGAACTTCTTACAATTTATCGTGTTTATTTCTGTCATTGCCGCTACGGTTCAATTAACTGAAATGGTTGTAGAAAAATTCTCACCTGCTTTGTATGGTGCATTAGGTATATTTTTACCTTTGATTGCTGTAAACTGCTCTATTTTAGGTGCGGCTTTGTTTATGGTAGGTCGCCCTTATTCATTGGCAGAAGCAACAGTATATGGATTAGGCTCAGGTGTTGGTTGGTTGTTAGCTATTGTGGCTTTGGCTGGTATTCGTGAAAAATTAAAATATTCAAACGTACCAGGTCCTTTAAAAGGTTTAGGAATTACATTTATTTTGGTAGGTTTAATGTCATTGGGTTTTTTAAGTTTTATGGGCTTTAAACTCTAAAAATAAGATTTGTAAATATATTTACATAAAAAAATATTCATCAAAAACAATTTTGATGAATATTTTTTGTTTGTATTTTTTTATTTTTCAAAAAACTATCTATCTTTGGATTGAAAAGACGTTTGTAATGACTGAAGCCTTTTTTCTTTGCCTATGTTTCACAAATAACTTTTAATGCCATTGTTTTATTGTCTATGAAGACAGGTAATCGCGAAAAAGTATCAAAATTATTAGTAAACAATATCTAAAATGAAACAATTTATCTTTATATTAACATTTTTCTTTGTTGTTCATACAACATTTTCCTATAATCCATTTTGGGTTCGAATAGATAAAAAACTAATTAAAAACATTGTCAAATTAGATAAAAATTCTCCAAAAACGGTTGAACAATATTTTAAAACTCAAAAAATTCAAAAATGCGATACTACAAAAAATAGTTTAGGATTTGGGTGGGCAATGTGGTCGCCGAGCGTTGGAGGTGGTTATATTAGTATATCAGCAACATTCTATTATTACAACAATAATATTGTTAGTTACACAATTACTCCTGAAATGCCAAACGAAAAGAGGCTTATTGATAGGTATAAAGCTTGGTATCAAAATAGTTTTACATTTGACAAAGAAACTATTTTACCTTTTATTTATAAGGAAGAAAAAATCCTTAGACCGCTAAAAGAGTATAAAGGAGTACTGACAACACAAATGATTTCTCCTAAAATATTAGAATATATGACACCTAATTCTGGAATAACGTATGGTTATTCTGGTGGTTATGCTGCACAACTCTTATCAAATAGAAAAACATTTATCGAAATAAAGAATAACTTAACAAATGATCAAGTTATTTTTCTTATGTATTCAATTAATCCTGCAAGTAGGCTGACAGCAATTGAATACTATTTACAGCACAAAGATAATTTTTCTAATTACACAGAACTTGACGAGTGGGTAGAAATAAATTTTAAAGAAATTCCTGAAGTTCATACCTTATCTGGTTGTATCTTACGAAAGTATGATACAAGAACATTAGTATTAATGTACTCAACAATGGTAGATAGATAAAATAATATGACTACTTAAAGTTGAAACTAAATTAGCCAAAACAAAAAAGTAACATAAGATTCTTCGAATAACTGAAGCCTTTTGCCGTTGCTTATGTTTTACCACAGCCATTAAGTTAAGAAAAAACGTACCAACGGGCTTTGCTTGTATGATTGTTTTTGGAAACAACAAGCGACTGAAGCCGTTGATACGTTTTTTAATAGAAAAAACTACACTAAAAAATAAAACCCAACCTAATACCTTGATTTTGAGGCATATAAGTATCCCAACTTCTAAAATAATGCACACTCAAATACATTGTTTCCAAACCAACTCCACCTTCAAAATAACTTTGTAAAGTGGGAGTATAAAGATAGTTGCCGTTTAGTACCAAATTTGGCTTCAGTTTTTTAAGCAAAGGAATCGAGTTAGTAATAAATCCTCCAAAGTTTTGTTCAAAATGTGCTTTGATGTATTCTCGATTGGTGCTGTGTGAATAATAATCTAATAACTGAAAACTACCCGCATCTTTTTTAAGTGCTAAGGTTTGATTGCCTAAAAAATGACGATAATCCATAAAACCCATCGAGTTATTAGTCAAAAATTTTCCAGTTTCTACTTCCAAACTTAGTTTTCCAAGTACGCCCAAATTATAATCATCAGTAATATTTAAACTCATAAAATCATAATCAACATCACTTCCTGCCATTTTTAAACCTTTTCTATAACTCAAACGAATGGTAGGATATTTCGAATCTATCGTAAATTTTCTATCAGGATAAACCGCATATTTTGCACCAAAGTTAAAAGTCATCGTGCCACCTACATACCAAGCAGTGCTATTGGTAGCCAAAGTAGGAGTTTCTGCGAAAGTTTGAGGAATATTTGAAGAAAATTCTCTGCCTTGTACGTCTCTCCATTTATAATCTAAGGCTGTATTTTGTAGTTCACGCCTTTCTGCGTATTCTGTCAGACCTGAAAAACGAATACCGGGCGTAATATCGTGTGCAAAGCCAAATCTTCCGTAGGCTTTTTCGTATATTTTTAAGAAATTTTGTTCATCTAATAAAGTATAAACCGAATTTAAAAATGGCGTGATAGAATTTTGTCTGCTAAACTGCTCTATAAATTGTCCGCCTTCTACCGTAAAAAATCCATTTTTTTGTGGTTTGAAATAAAAAGCACCTCCTAATTTTCCTTGCCATTTTTGGTTCGAAAATCCATATCTAATGGTAGGTTCTAAGGTAAAAAAACGTCTATTTTCATAAGTTTTTCTAAAATTGGGAGCAAAATTGAGTGCCAAACCTTCCACCGTATTGTATAGCACCACACTAAACAAACCGGGAATAGAAAAACGAGTTTTTGAAAATCCGTGACTATAATTATAACCAAACAAAATTTGTAAAGGTCTAAATTTATTCCTTTTTTTATCCAATGAATCTTGATAAGGTTTTGATTCTTTGATAATTTGCAGGCTATCTCTGCGTTTATAATCTTTTTTTTCTTCTACACTCAAAGGCAAAGGTCTTAATTCTTCCCAATATTTATCATCACGTTTGTTGGCATCTTTTTCGACTGTGAAAGCAATAGATTTAAAGTGTTTTTTACCAAAATTTGGCTGTAAATTATAATTAGAAAAGAAATGATTAAAATGTCCATTGCCTTCAAAACCAAAAACTTTAAAACTAAAACTAATTCTTTGAGAAGAAGGAATCCATACTTCTGTCGAATCAGTGAGTTTATAAGGGACGTAATTTTGTTGCACAGATGCAGAATCCACTACTTCCATTACTTCTTTTCTCAAATAAAGTTCTGCACTATAAATTCTCCAACTGCCTTCCATAATATAAATAAAACCACCATAAGCGGGTGCGTTTTTTCTTTTAGGAATCAATTGAATTTTATGAATAATGTTGTTGTTTTCTTTTGAAGTTCCTACTAATTTATACTCATAGTAGCCCATAGCATTGAAAGCAATGGGTGAAACTACTCCACGTGGCGACATTTCTTGTCCGTTGATATTTTCATACAAATTTACCCAAGCATCAGAGGCTTGATTAAAACTAAATCCTCGATTGTTTCCACTCACGCGTGAAGAAATCATTTTTTCAGAATATTGTTTGACTTGTTTGAAATCAACTTCGGCAATACTTTCAGAAAGATATACAATGCCTGTGTCTAAGGTAATATTTTGTCCAAACATCGAATTAGGACGCTTGGTAATTCTTTGTAAACCTTTGGTATAGATTCTACATTGTGAACTTTTAATTTCTTCTTTTAAATAATATTTTCTTTTTTCTTGTGCTTTTTCGATAATGCTGTACGCTTTATCGCGGTCAGAAGCAGAAATAGTAACCGTTTCTAACATATATAACTCTGATTCTAATTTAACATCTAATATCAAATCATTGTCATTGACATCGATATTTTTTTCGAGAGTTTTATAACCAATAGATTGAAAAACAATCACATAATTGCCCGCTTTATTGACAATAAATTCATATTGTCCTCTTTCGTTGGAAGTGCTGGTGCTGTTGAGTCCTTTGATGTAAATACTTGCAAACTCTACAGGTTCGCCTTTTTCGTTGGTGATTTTTCCTTTCACTTTTGATGCCTCTGCCAAATAAGGTAACAAAAAAATAAATAAAATTAAAACAAGAATACGCATAATTAATTGAGAAATAAAGTTAGTTTTTAATAAGAGGCTATTTTTTATCAATAAGTTGCATAAACAAAAATAAAATTACATTTATTTTCAATAATTTGATGTTTTTTATATTTTTATTCAAAATAATTACTTTATTTTCAATTATTTTTCCAAAATATGTATTAAATTTTTGTAAATAAACATCAAACCATTCCGCCGTTGTCGGTGTGTCGAAAAGTGCAGTAAAATTTATTTTTTTGTTAAGATTTCATTTCTGCACTTTTCGACCACCGACAACTCAGCGTTTATGTGTCAGTATATAAATATTGATTTTTTTTTTTCGTTATTTTTTTTCGTTAATTTATATTTTCAAAAATAAATTTCTATCTTTGTGCAAAATAAAAAGATGTTGAATAAATAAAAGTTGTTGGTAGTCGAAAAGTGCAGAAATTACGTTTTAATCAACATTTAGGTCGTTCTGCACTTTTCGACCACCGACAACTCAGCGTTTATGTGTCAGTATATAAATATTGATTTTTTTTTTTTTCATTATTTTCCCCCCAACTGGCTTAAGTATATTCTAAAATAAAAAAAATAAAATACTGGCGCAAGTTTGAGCGCAGCGGAAACTTGTGCCTCTGTATTGATAGAAGTCTCCAGACTTCACCACTCGGAGAGTGGAAAAGGCGTTGGTTTGGGCGTATTTTTTGGTTTG
>RDXZ01000181.1 GCA_004293265.1 Bacteroidota bacterium
CTGGAGACTTCTATCAATACAAGGCACAAGTTTCCGCTTCGCTCAAACTTGCGCCAGTGTCTTTTTTTATTTTTTTGAAAGACTTAAGCCTATTGGGGGGAAAATTTATTCCAATAATTGAATAAAATCATCACATATTTCCTTATTTTCTGCAATAATCCATCTTTTGAAAGCCGTAAATTTTGATGAATTAGATAATTCTTTTTGGATAATTATTTTTATTGTTTGTATTTTTGTGTTGTCATTTTCATTTTTAGCTTCTACATATTTTTCAATATAATTTATAAAATTATTAACATTTTCTAAAATTTTTGTTCTTAAATTTTGAGATGCTATTTTTTTATTTAGTGTAGAATTTTCTGGTTGATGAATTTCTAATAATAAAGTTACTGTATTTTGTGTAGTTACATCGTTTGTTTTGATAGATTTTATGCTAATTTTCTCTTTCAAATCTTGTTCTATTTTTATTTGATAAGTTATATTTTTATCTACATTGTGTTCCTTATTTGTGCAGTCTAATATATCGTGAAAATCATTTGATTTTACGCTGTTGCAATATCCACACGAAAAAAATAAATTTCCCCATTCAAAAATAAGATGTGGAAAGTTACTTTTAGGTTTAAAATGTTCAATTTCGATGTTTGTGATGTCAGTATCTTCACACAAATAACATTTGTTTTTAAAGTCTTGTTGCAAACGTTCCAAAACATTTCCACAATTATAATTACCATTTTTTTTGTCTTTTTCAATGGCTAAACATTCAGGAGCAGGTTGTGATTTTTCAAAATGAACCATTTTGTTTTGATTTTTTAAGTTGTTTTAGTTTTAGTTCTAATTCTGGTGCGTTGAGTGTAGGTGCTTTTTCAAAATATATTTCCAAATCTACTAATTTTTTGTCATCTTCTTGTGTGCGATGAGTAATTTGAAGTAATTTTTCATATTCTTGTAATTTTTCTTTGATAATATTTGAATATTCATCTATGCCATAATACGCCTCGATAATCGTTTGATAAGAATAAGCAGATAAATCATCAGCCATTATTTTATGCTCTAAATCACATATTTTTACATTTTGTACTGAAGTAATCACAAAAGGCGAATGAGTGGTAATGATAAATTGAATTTTTGGAAAAAAAGAAGTCAAAAAAGGAAATATTTTTTTTTGTAAATCTACGTGTAAATGTGTTTCAATTTCATCAATTAAAACAAGACCTTCCAATTCATAACTTTTTTCTGTATTTTGCTCCCACATTCTCATTATTAACTCTGACACAATATGAATGATAGCCGCATAACCATCTGACATTTGATTGAATGTAAAAGGTTCTTTATCATCTTCAAAAATCAAAAAATTATAATCTTTTTTATCAAATTCTAATTTAATATTTTCAGTACCAAATAATTTTGATAAACTTTTCTCAAAATTTTCAAACCACAAATCAATGGCTTGTGCTTTTTCGTCTTGATTGTCGTCTTTTGCTAATAATTTGTCAAATTTCAAATTTACTAAATATTGTAGAAATAATTTATTTACGTTTTCATTCAAGTCATATTTAGTTTTATTTTGGATTTTTTTTACACCATCAGGAATCAAAAACGATTGGCTTCCTCGTTTTACACCAAAATAAGCAAATATAAATTTACCTTTTTCATAATCATTAAGCATCTCAAAAGGTAAATTAAAAGTAATATCTGTATTTCCAAATAGAATTAATAACTCATATAATTTTTTGATTTCACTTTCATAACTTCTTTTGGTTTGACTATCAAAAGTATTGTTATCTTTAGTATAATCATCTTCAAATTCAACAATCTTTTTTTCAAGTAAAACTTTATGTTGTATGTGTTGTCCAATAAATCCCCACTCAATAAATTTCGCCATTTCTTGCAAAACAGAGGTTTTTCCACTTCCATTTTTACCTGTGATTATCAGATGTTTTTTTTCGGTTTCAGAAAGAGGAATTTCAAAGTTTTTTATATTCCTAACATCTTTGATTAAAACTTTTGTGATGAATTTTTCTTGCATTTTTTTACTTTTAATTGACAAATAAAATTTATTTTTCTGTCCCAACCTCTACATTTTTTTGGGAGAGAGTTTTTATAAATTTTTTATAATTTTCTTTACATTTTCGTTGATAACATCAGTTTCTACCAATCCATCACGCAAACGTACAATCCTATGCGCATAATGAGCAATATCCTCCTCGTGAGTTACCATAATAATTGTGTTTCCTTTTTGGTATAGTTCCTCAAACAAATCCATAATTTCATAAGATGTTTTGGTATCTAAATTTCCAGTAGGCTCATCAGCCAACAAAATACTTGGCGAATTAACTAAGGCTCTTGCGATAGCCACCCTTTGTCTTTGTCCTCCTGAAAGTTCGTTAGGTCTATGTTTGGCTCTATTTTCTAAACCTACATTTTTGAGGGCTTGCATTGCCATTTCAGTTCTTTGAGATTTGTTATAACCTGCATAAATCAAAGGTAAAGCGACATTTTCTAAGGAACTTTGGCGAGGCAATAAGTTAAAAGTTTGGAAAATAAAACCAATTTCTTGATTTCGAACTTCTGCTAATTCGTTCTCAGTCATATCACTGACATCTTTTCCATTCAAAACATATTGTCCTCCTGAGGGAGTATCCAAACAGCCAATAATATTCATCAATGTTGATTTTCCCGAACCAGAAGGACCCATAAAAGCCACATATTCACCTCTATTTATATTGATGCTAACTGATTTTAGTGCATTTACTTGTTCCTCGCCCATCACATAAGTACGAGAAATATCCGTAGTTTTAATAACGTAATTTGACATTTTATTTTTTATTTTTTTTTCTATAAGTATTTATTTTAATATAAAAATTACAAATTGTTTAAAATCTATCAAATTAAATTAAAAACCAAAAAACAATCTAAAAAGCATACCCAAAAGATAATTTTGTATAAAGTAATTGATTCATTACGCTCGGAATACCACTCACTTCTTGACCTACAAATCGAGACGAAG
Organism: Bacteroidota bacterium; assembly: GCA_004293265.1. Lineage (GTDB taxonomy): Bacteria > Bacteroidota > Bacteroidia > Cytophagales > Microscillaceae > RDXZ01. The sequence goes on from RDXZ01000181.1 coordinate 3,008, forward strand.
TGCCTCCTCTTGAAGTTCTCACACGTACATCTACGCCATATTTCCAAACACTTCTGGCGACATCAATATGATAACCTACTCTCAAAGCAAAAAAGAAACCTTGGTCTTTTGGTCTAACAAACATAGCAACTTCAGGCGTAAACAAGAAAGAACTTTGCATCGCATAAGCAGAGGAAGGATTATAAGGCAATGAGGAAAGATAAGGAGGCGGATTTCCTTTGAATCTTATTGAATATTGGCAGTAACCAAGTCCACCCGAACCGATAAAATCAATTCTTTTGTAACTATGAATAATATGTCCATATCTCATACTGAATTGAAATAAATTAGGGGCAATAGAGGTTAAAGTTTTGGCTGTAGCCGCAAATTCTAATTGAAAAAGATGTCCTTTGTTTAAACCACCAAATTCTCCACTAAACATCAAATAATCTTCGCTGGCTTCTACTGATTGTAAAAAAGATTGTTTACCCCAAACTCTGTATCTCGCCATATTTGCATTGGCATATCCTGCGCTAACACTTGCAAATATGAGATTCTCTTTATTTATTTTTTCCTTTGTTAAAAAAATGTTAGTTTGAGCAAATATATGCGTTGTAAATAAAATTAAAATAAATAGGAAAGAAATATATTTCATTTTCTTAGTTTTTTGTAAGATGATTGTTAATGAGTTATGCAAAAATAATAACAATAAAGTTCTAAACCAAATATGATTTAAAATTAAAAGTGAGTAAGATATTTTTTTAATTTTTTAATCGTTACTCACTTTATTTTTTTATTTTTTAAGTTAAATTTTGATACACCAATCGTTGAAATTCTTTGTTCATCATCAGTTCTTCATAAGGACCTTCTACCGCGATTTTTCCTTCGTTTAATAAAATAACTTTATCACAAGAAGAAAAAACATAGGCATCATCATCAACACTTAAAATAATCAAAGTCCAATTATTTTCTTTTTCTCTTAAAAACGAAAGGATTTTTACTTTTTCTGTTTTTTGAATATGCTCAGAAAAATCGTTGATAATCAATAATTTAGGTTTTGAGGCAACAGAACGTGCTAAGGCAATTTTTGCGGTAATACTTCCCGAAAGTGTTTTGCCTGTTGCGCCAATGTGCGTCTGTAAACCATCAGGCAAAGAAGCAATATAATCACTCAAACCGATTTTTTCAATCGCCCAATTGACATCTTTTGAAGTAACATTAGAACGTCCTAAGGTAATATTATCGATAATAGAACCATCAAATATTTCGTCTAAACTTAAGTTTTTATTAATGGCATCTCGAATACTGCTTAAATGTAAATCGTGGATTGACCAGCCATTTAACATCACAGAACCTTCATAATTGTTCAAAAATCCTAATAAAATTTTGATTAAAGTATTTTTTCCTGAGTCGTTTGCCCCTGCGATGCAAACCGTTTGTCCCGGCTCGATAGTCAAATTAATACCATTCAAAGTATATTTTGCACTATCATTATAACGATATTTTAAATCCTTAGTCAAAATTTGAAGCCCTTGTGGGTGTTCGTTGAGTTGCAAACGCATTCCATAACTTCTTTCGACAGGCAAATCAGTTACTTGTCCTACTTTATCTACACTTACCAACAAATCATAAATGGTTTCCATACCTACGATTATTTTTTCAACCGAGCCAACCACCAAAATAATGATGACCTCAGAGGCAACAAATTGACCGAGTGTAATACTTCTATTTACTACTAAAATTGTTCCTAATATCAACAAACCACCCGTTACAAGTGTTTTGAATGTTACCATATTTATCAGTTGCCCGATTAAAACTCTGAAGTATTTTTTGCGATAATATAAATAACTATTGACTAATTCGTCCATTTTCTGAACAGGTAAATTTGTATTGCCTGCTTGCTTAAACGTATGCACCACGCGTGCTAATTCCTCTAACCAATAAGCAATTTTATATTTATATTTTGAAGCATAAATGGCATTTTTAAGTCCTTTGGCACTTGTAAGATATAACACGACAATCAAAGATGAAACAACCGTAAAACTAAATACCAAGAAAAAATAGTGATAAATAGATAACAAAACCAATCCAAATACAATTTGAATAAATGCCCCTGTTAAATCTACGAATAATTTTGGCATACCTTTTTCGATGCTTACTACATCAAAAAATCGGTTCATTAGTTCAGGTGGATAATGTTTGCTCAATGATTCGGATTGTATGCGAGTAATACGATAAGAAAGTTCGAAAGATGCTTTAGCAAATATTCTCATCTGTATTGTTTCCACTAAAATCACTTGAATAATTTGTAAAATACCACCTAAAATAATTCCTGCCACTACCAAAGAAATTAACACAATCACAGAGCTCGAAATCATACCTCCTGATATCAAACTAACAGTAGCCTGAATGCCCAAAGGCAAAGTAAGGGTAATCAAACCGACAATAAAAGCATAGACATAAAGATAACTAATTTCTCTGCGTTCTGCGCGCAATAGTTTGAACAAACGAGCAAGCGGACTCATTTCTTTGCCTTTATCTTGTTTTCCATAATAATCTTCTCCCAAATATTCCATCGGAAAAGCAGTTACAAAAACGACTTTGCCATTATTTTGGGGATAAGGAGAATCATCATCAGTCAATAAATTATTCCAAAATTCAGGCATAAATCCACCAGAAACAGTTTGTTCGCTTTCAAAATCGTATGCTTCAGTTCTTCCCTTTTTATTAGGATAAATCATAATTGGGTGAATTCCGTCAGCCGATTCTCTAAAAACTAAAATAGGAAAAGTGGCAGTAGTTACCATTTCTTCTAATTGTTTTGGGAGCAATTGATTGCGTAATAAAGTGAGGTTTATTTTGGGTGCGGTTTCGGAAAGATGGTCAATAAATTGTCCACATTCCTTACCAATATATTTTAAATTATCGTTAAATTTTTCTTTTAAATCGTAATAATTATATTCTTGCTTCAAAATATCAGCAAATTTTTGAAGAATTGGTTTTATTTGATTGCTATTCATATAAGTTTAAAAAGTGAAACAAAAAGCAAAAGTACTAAATTATAACCAAAAAACATAAAAAAAGTTTGAATAAATAGAAAAAAAATTAAGTTTTTTAAATTTTTTGTTCAATATTATAAAAAATACTTATATTTGCGGATAAAAAAATAATTCTTTCATAAGGTTACAATATTTTTCAAAAATACTACAAAAAACTAATCTAAAATCGGCTTAGTTATTGTAAATATGATAAGAAAAAATAGAATAGAAAAAATAGAATAGAAAAAATAATTATGGCTCAGGAAAATACTCAAAAACAAAAAAAACAAAATAGTATTTGGTTTCAATTAAGTCTTAATACTTTTCAAGGCAGAATAACAATTCCTTTTATTGCTATTCTGATGATTGGGGCGGCTTTGTTTTTTGTAGCCAATTCACTTTGGCAAAAGGTAGAAAATACAAAAAATCAAATCATTGAAAACATTTTGCCTGTCCAAACTGAGTCCGCACAATTGCTTAATTTACTCAAAAGAAATGAAGCTTTGTTGTACGATTTTCTTTTTTCAAAAGAAGTAATAAAAAAAGAAACTGCCAGAGAAATGTGGCTTGTAGAGATTGCTACCCAAAAAGATGCACTCAAAAGTGCTTTATTCAAACTCAATATTGAGGAAGGAAAAACTTTTTTTATTACTTTGAACAGACAACTCAGCGAACTTTCGCAAGCACAAGAAAAAGTAATTCAGTTAGAAATTACGGGGCAAAAAACAGAAGTTGTAGCATATCAAGTCAATAGTGATTATAAATTGTTGAATGAAGAAAGTGAAAAAACTATCCGAAAAATTATTAATTTTGCACAAATTAAAACACAAAAAATGAATGATAGTGCCAATACCGAAAAAAATCAATTTATATTAATTATGATTATTGGGACATTTATTTGGTTTTTTGGTTCTTATGGCGTTGGAATATTAATGTTTACAGGTATTTTTAAATGGATAAAAGAAATTAGAAACCATACCAAAGAAATGGCGTATGGCAATATTCCTGAGTATTTAGATAATAAAAAATTTAACAATGAATTTAGAGGAATTGTCAAAGACTTAAATTTATTGTGTGATAATTTTAGTGCTTTAAAAGATTATTCGGAAGCAGTTGGACAAGAAAATTTTAATATGAGTACAAAAATTTTTGGCTCAAAAAGTATGCTCGGAAAATCATTGACCGAGATGAGTGTTAGTTTACAAAAAGTAAATGAGTTAGAATATATGCGAAATTGGACAGCAGAAGGTTTGGCAAAATTTGCACAAATTCAACAAAAAAATACGCAAAATATTCAAGGTTTATGTCGAGATATGATTGCAGAATTAGTCAAATATATGAAAGCAGTACAAGGCGGTTTTTTTCTTATCAACAAAGATACACAACCTTATTCTATTGATTTGATTGCTTCTTATGCTTTTGGAAAAGAAAAGTTTTTTAAAAAACATATTGATATTGAAGAAGGACTTTTGGGGCGTGCTTATACAGAAAAAAAATCTGTTCATCTCAAAGAAATCCCTAAAAATTATATAGAACTTTCTTCTGGTTTGGGTGATACAACTCCTAAAACGTTGATTATCACGCCTTTAATCAATGATGACGGACAAGTACAAGGAATTTTTGAATTGTCTTTGATGGATATTTTACAAGAATACCAAATTTTATTTTTAGAAAAATTAGCCAATAGTACTGCGTCTTTTATTACGGTAGTTTTGGCGGGTGAAAAAAATAGACAATTGTTAGAAGAATCTCAAAAAATCACTTCCTCTTTGAGAATAAAAGAAGAAGAAACACGACTAAGTGCCTTAGAATTGAGCAAAGCACAGGAAGAGATTGATTTGAAATTGAAAGAAACAAAACGTGAATATGAAAAATTGAACGGAGTTTTAAGTCATATCCCAGAAGGCGTAATTATTATGGACGCTGACGGACAAATCGAGGTATTTAATAGAGCCGCAGTTAAAATGTTTAAATACGAAGAGGATAATATTTTAGGACGAAATATTAGATTAATTTTACCAAGTGATTATCTCACTGATGCTGAGTTAAATGATGACAGAGAAAATGCTCCTTTGAAAGCAGGTATCGAAAAAAATCTAAAAGCCATTAAAAAAGACGGCTCACAATTTGAAGTAGAAGCCTCTTTTTCTTTGGTAGAAATCAATCAAGAAAAATTAATTACTGCTATTTTGAGAGATATTTAACGTGAGTTCTGGATAAAAACGATAAAAAAGCTAACTCTTTGACAATTTTGGTATCAAAGCACACTAACTTAATTTGTATCTATTTAGGTTATTTTTTTGTGGTGTTGCAGATGTCCTATTTTGTCCTGCTGAACGAAGTGAAGCAACTAACTGCTTGTTAAAGGTGGTTTGTAAACGAA
>RDXZ01000182.1 GCA_004293265.1 Bacteroidota bacterium
CTATCAATAACGAATTTCGTTATTACATTGTGAACAAAGTTCTGTTACACTACTTTTGTTGGTATAAAATATCAGATTATTTAATTTCTTTTCCTTAGTTTTTTTTGTATATATTTTTATCAATAAAAAAAATAAAATCTGTTCATTACTCATAAAAAAAACTTCTCAAAATATTTTTTTTGAGAAGTTTTTTTTTATTTTTGATTTATTTTTTTGACTTAAATTTCATTTCCACACGTCTATAGAGCCTGAATAGGGTAATGATTTTATGTAATTTTCCATATAATCGAAGTCAGGTTGTCCGTTTTTGCTGGGTAGTTTTATACTAATTTGTTTCATTCTTGTTTGACTACATTTTCTACCATAATTGTAACGATACTTCTCTAAATTCATAATTGTAACTAAAAACATAGCCACATATTTATTCATTTCAAAGTTTGGTATCAGTTTTTCTACATGGTCGCTTGCTGAAAAGTCAAAGGGCTGATAAGAACAATAACCCAATACTGCACTATCAACAGTTAAAACATTTCCATCTTCGGTATAAAAGTCATAAAACCCTTCAACTCCATTGTTGGTGGCTTGTGTTGTAACATAAGGAAATTCGCCTTTTCCGTATATTTCAAGTTCCAATAAAGGTGTAGTTTTACTACCTGTAATAGTAAATAAACTACCATCGAGTTTAAATTTTTCCCACTTATCTGTTTGTATATCAATATTTATTTCAGAAAAAGGATTAAGTTGAATTTGATTTGTCAGACGATTACTTAAAAGGAAAGTTGAATAGTTTAAAAGAGTTGTTATAAAATCTTCCTTTGTTAATAAAGAATAGTCAGTTTCCATATATGCTTCTGCACTCCACTCGTCTGTTGGAGTAACAACTTTATTGATACTAAAACCTGATTTTGATTTTCTATTTAAGTAAAATGTTATCCAATTTTCTTTAATTTCGTTCCAATACCCATAAGCATCAATTCTACCTTGAATTTTACGTTTCACAAATCCATCATTTTTATAGTAGCCAAAATAAGTTTCCTTGCTTTTTGGGTGAGGTTTATGTGCCGTAAAAATCATAATACAAGAAACTACACCAACTTTTGAATTAAAAAATAATTCATCAGGCATCGATAAAACTGCTTCTAAGGTATGATTACTCAAAATTTTCTTTTTATACTCCAAAACTTTTCCACCTGTGGCTAATGCGCTTTGCATAGGCACAATGGCTATACAAGTTCCTCCATCTACTAAGCACTCAAGATTATTAAAAATAAATTCTAATTCGTCTGTATCATTTTTTTTATCACCTTTATAAGGCGGATTTAAAAAACCAACCGTTGGTTTTTGGGCTTTTACTTCGTTGATAATATCTTCATCAAAACAACTTCCGTTGATAATATTGGTTTTTCCGTCTTGATGAATATACATATTTGAAACCGCTAAGGCGAAAATATGTGATTGATATTCTACACCTAAAAGTTGTTTTGATTTTATTTCTGCTATTTTTTGAGTATCACCTTTCGCATCTTCTATCATCTTTTTCATAGCAGAAATCAAAAAACCACCCGTCCCTGTGCAGTTGTCGAATGCGATAGAGTTTTTATTGACTTGTGCCAATTCTGAAAACAATTCTGTGATATGTGGCGGTGTCAATACAATACCTAAGCCTTTGTCGCTATTGGCATAACGTAAAAACTCAATATACAACTGTCCTAAAACATCAAAATATTCGTGTGTTTTGATAAACTGATTGATATTTTCATCAATTTCATCAACGAGCTCTTTTAAAACTTTTTCTTGTGTGGATAATGAAGTATCCGTTTTAATAAAACCAAATTGAGTATTTAGATTATCTAATTTCTTACCTGAAATGTTGGATTCTTCTAATTTCTCAGAAACTGTTTTTGTTAAAAAGTCTGCCAAACTTTTTGGTGTTGTTTTTTTTGTATAAGAAATTTTAAAAGCGTCATCTTCTAAGGCAATCAAAATACAACTAATCAATAAACTTCTTTGGCTTTCAAGAATTTTATAAGTGTGTAGTTTTTCGTTTAATTTTTTGGTAAATTCTAAAAGTATGTTATAATCTTGTCTAAATTTTTCAGGACTTTTTAAATATCCGTCTAAATAATCCTGTGCTGATAAAAGTTTATCCCCAAATATTTCTGTTGCTTTTCGTTCGTTTTTTAAGTGTAAAAAATGCGAAATTTTTAATTGTTGTTTGGTTTCTCCACTTACTGCGATAGCCAACACATCAAAATCTTTTGACAAATAAGAAGCATACAACAAAACGCCATCAACAGCAAAATCGGCATATTTATCTCTATTGGGGCTTTCGTGTTTTGTAATTTCTGCTTTACATTCGATGACAATCAATAAATCAGCATTTTTATTATAGGTAATTAAAAATTCGGGACGACCTTTTCCTGTACCTTTTTTGGAGGCATTTTTAAGTAATTTATCAATTTTAATATTGTCAGATGCTTGTTCTTCAATGTGAATAACATCATTAAATTGTCCAAAATGTGCATAAACAATTCTTTCAGTCTTTTTTTCGTTTGCCATTTAATTTATCAATTATTAAATTATTTTGCAAAGATAATACAATTTAAGTACTTTTTAAAATTTTTGTATTCTTTTTATTGTAATTTTTCTATCATTATGATAAAAAATAAAATAGATTTTGGTAGAGTAACCTAAATCTATTTTATTTTATCAATCATAAAAAAATTTATTTTTTTGACTTAAATTTCATTTCCACACGTCTATTTTCCGCTCTACCTTCTGCGGTTTCGTTGGTAGTTTTTGGAACTGTCAATCCAAAACCTTGAGCAGTAATTCGGTCTTCAGCAATACCTTTGCTTACAAAATATTTTTTGACTGCTTCGGCTCTATCTTGTGAAAGTTTTAGATTTTTTTCAGGTTTTCCCACGCTGTCTGTGTGTCCTTCCAAACTCAAAAATCCTTCTTTATGTCTTTTTAAAAGTTCGACTACTTCATCTAAAATTGGATATGAGTTTGGTAAAATAACCGCCTCACTTGTTTTAAACTGCACTCGACTTGCTTTTTCCAACAATTTTTCTTCTTCTTTGGTGATTTTATCTTCTTTTTCAGGACAACCTTTTAAGTGTGGCAAACCTTTTTCATCAGGGCAATTATCTTCTTTATCAATCACTGTGTCGCCATCTCTATCAGGACAACCAATGTATTCTTTCAAACCAAATTCATCAGGGCAATCATCTCTTTTATCAGGAACGCCATCTTTATCTCTATCAGGACAGCCGTTAAATTCTTGCAAACCAAACTCGTCTGGACATTCATCTTTTTTATCAGGAATACCATCTTTATCTTTATCAGGACAGCCGTTAAATTCTTGCAAACCAAATTCATCGGGACAATCGTCTTTTTTATCGGGAATGCCGTCTTTATCTCTATCAGGACAGCCATTAAATTCTTTTAAACCAAATTCATTCGGACATTCATCATCTTTATCACAAATATCATCTTTGTCCGTATCTTTGCATTTTGGATTTAATTTTTTTCTAAAACCCAATGTGATTTCAGTAGAGCCATTGCGTTGCCAAACTTGTGCATTTTTAGACAACGAAAAATCATAACTTAATGCCAACATATAATTAGGTTGTATAAATTCTAATGAAGCAATCAAGGCTTGATTTGTGTTGTACCAAATTCCTGTACCAATCGTTCCTTTTTTGATAACTCCTTCATTTTCAGGGAGTTTATATCTAAACCAGCTACCAATATTTGCTAAATTATTTCCCGAAAAATTAGAATAACGCATTGTTGGCATAATTACATATTTACTTTCATCACTCAATAAATTATAACCTGCGTGTGCATTAAAAAAAATCGGAACTTTTACCACATCAGCCGTTGAGTATTTTAAAGAAGGTTGATTGAGATTTGCTCCCATAATTCCTACAAAATATTTGTGATTGCCGTCTGCATCTTCTTTATAAAACAATGCACCACTCGAAACATTAAAAAAGCCTGCTTGATTGGCTTGCAAATTTTCTCCATTGGGCAAAAGTGCATTAAAACTTCCATTTTGATATTGTGAAGACGTACTCAAATTATTAATATCAACCGTTCTTCTAAAATAACCTGCTTGCAAACCGATGGCTAATTGATTGCTTCCAAGATTAAAATTATAGGCAAAAGCCGCCATTCCACCAAAAGTATTCATAAAATTTGTGGCTTTGTCTTGCAAAATTGAAATGCCTGCACCGCCCCAACGTTTGCCTGTATTTCTATTCAACAAAGGCATCGAAGCCGAAAACATAGGTGTTTGGATACTTTGTCCATCAGGAACGGGTTGCGTTCTGTAATGCAAACGCACATTTATATAATTATCAGACGCTAAAAGTGCTGGATTTGTCAAAAAAGGCGTGTAATAATATTGTGAAAATCCAAAATCTTGTGCAGAGATGATAAAAATATTTGCCCAAAAAAGCAAAAGAAACAACAATTTTTTAGTGATATAATTCATATAGTTTGAATTTTCTTGGTTTATTGTTTTAAAATGATAATATGTAGCTAAATTATAGCATATTTTTGTAATTGTCTATCATTTTTTATTTTTTTTTGAAAAATAAATTTTATTTTTGGAGCTTAGGAATCAAAATTAAATAAACTGATATTTTATGTTTATCTACTTTATAACCCCCACTGATTAAAAATATATGTTTTCCAATTCACATTCATTATTTTGCGTAAGAAATAGGCATTAATGCTATGCTATACATCAATAAAAATATGTATGAAGTGGCATTTATGCCACTTTGTCTTAAAATTGTGCTATGTTATTTAATTTTTATTCCTTAGTAAATACAAAAAAAGTTATTTTACTAATTTAATCACTTCTTGTGCAATTTCATTAGACGCATTCGGTTTGGCTAATAACGCCAAATTTTTTTGGTATAAATTACAAATATCTTTATTTTGAACCAAATAAAGTAATTTTTTCATCAAAAAATCTTTAGTTTCGTTGTCTTTTACCATTTCGGCGGCATTTTGATTGACTAATGCTAAGGCATTTTGTGTTTGGTGGTCTTCTGCGGCAAAAGGAAAAGGTACAAAAATCGTTGGTTTTTTGACTAAGCAAATCTCTGAAACCGCCAACGCTCCCGCACGCGAAACAATCACATCTGCCAAACTATATGCCAAGTCCATTTGATAAATAAATTCGGTTTGGTGGAACAATGGATTTTTTAATAATTGTTTTTCGTTAGCATTTATTTGGTATGTATTTTTTCCTGTTTGCCAAATCAATTGCCAATCATTATCAATAAAAAATTGTAAATTATCAGAAATAGTTTCGTTAATACTTCTTGCTCCCAAACTTCCACCGATGACTAAAATAGTTGTTTTAGTAGGATTTAATCCGAATAATTTGAGTGCTTGTTGTTTTTTTTCTTCAGAAATATGTAAAATATCTTGTCTGACAGGATTTCCTGTGAGTAAAATTTTTTCTTTTGGAAAAAATTTATCCATATTTTGGTAGGCTACACATATTTTTTTGGCTTTTTTAGAAAGCCATTTGTTTGCCATACCCGCAAAGGAGTTTTGTTCTTGAATCAATGTTGGAAAATTCATCGAATTGGCGGCGTAAAGCAGGGGCGCACTGGCATATCCGCCTACGCCTATGACCGCATCAGGCTTAAAATCTTTCAAAATTGCTTTTGCTTTCCAAATGCTTTGTAATAATTTGAAAGGAAAAAGTAAATTTTTTATACTTAATTTTCTTTCAATTCCGACAATATTTAGCCCAATAATTTTATAACCAGCTTTTGGGACTTTTTCCATTTCCATCTTTCCTAATGCCCCTACAAACAAAATTTCAGCGTCTTTATCTATATTTTTAAGTTCGTTTGCAATAGCAATAGCAGGATAAATATGTCCACCTGTACCGCCGCCACTGATGATAAATTTCATATTTAAAATTTTAGTCTTTTAATTCTTTTTCTAATTTTGTTATTTTTCTATCTGTTTGCCAAAGATACCAAAAAAAACCTAATAAAATCACTAACAATGTGGCTACTACTACATAAATTTTTCCATCGGCTCTCATCAAATCTGCCATTTCTACTTTTTGAGTAGTTTGGGCTGATACCGAAAACAGAAAAGAAAATGTAAACAAAGCCAATAAAATCAATCGAAACATATTTTTTTTATTTATTCTTTTTATTTATTTTTTTAAATCAAAATCTTTGCAAAATTGATAAAAAAAACTCACTTTTGCAATGCTTTTTTGATAAAAAATGAAAAAAAATGTTTATTTGTATTATATTTACACTATTATTTTATTTTGTTCGTTTATCATAAAATCAATCCATAAAAAAATAAATACTCAAAATTAAAATGAAAAAAATTTTCCTTGCTATTTGTTTAGCATCTTTTACACAACTATACGCACAAAATTCAGAACCAAAAACATTGGGCGAACATCCAAATGTTGTCAATGGAGTGGCTATCACCAATAACGGACTTAAAATTGCAAGCGGCAGTACAGACGAAACTATTATGGTTTGGGACGTGGCAAAAGCCAAAGCCGAAAAACCATACAAAGCGCACACAGGAGCGGTCAATTGCGTGGCGTTTAATTATGTGGGAGATTTGGTAGCATCAGGAAGCGACGATAAATCAGCCATTATTTGGAAAGTTGGCTCAGGAAAACCATTGTTTACTTGCAAAGGTCATTCTGCCCCAGTAACCGCACTTACTTTTAGCACTGATAACAAATTTTTAGTAACGGCAAGTGCAGATAAAACCATTCGTTTTTGGGACGTGAAAACGGGAAAAATGACAAGAAGTATCAAAGTCCATGACGATATTGTTACTGCTATTACTTATAGCCCTGACGGAAAAATAATCGCTACTGCGGCGGCAAAAGAAATAAAATTATGGGACGCAACTACCTTAAAACCTATACGAACTATCAAAGAAGAAGGAACTGAATCTTATTGGGCATTGGCTTTTACCAAAGATGGAAAAACATTAGCCTCTGGAAGCGGACAAAGAGGTGGCGATGGTACAAATAGTTTGAAATTATGGAAAGTGATGAATGGTTCACTTATCAAAACTTTAGAAGGACATAAAGATGCGGTAAATACAGTCATTTTTACCACAGATAGTAAATTATTATTAAGCGGTGGAGAAGATAATATGTTGAAAGTTTGGAATGCGGCAACAGGTGAGTTTGTCAAAGATTTGAATGGACACACTAATCCTGTGCGTTCTGTGGTGGTAAGTAAAGATGGAAAAACAATTGCTACAGGCGGATTTGATAAAAAAATATTTTTATTTGCAAACGAATAAATTTTTAACTTTCCAAAAGTTTTAAACTTTTGGAAAGTTATCCAAAAAATTAGTCTTTTTTATATGGAAAAATATTTAATTTTTTTGCTTCTTTGAGCATAAACTCATATCCTTTTTCGTATTCATTAGGAATAATACCATCTAAAACTGCCTCTCTCAAAGCAGTTTTGATAATTCCAACTTCTCTACAAGGTTGTAAATTAAACACTTCCATAATCAATTCTCCTGTAATAATAGGCTGAAAACTACGTAAATGGTCCTTTTCTTCGACTTCTTGTAATCTTTTTTCTAATTTATCCAAATTTTTAAGATGTTTTTGGACTTTATCGTGATTTTTTGAAGTAATATCAGCCCTGCATAATTTTAATAAAGGTTCTAAATCTTCCCCTGCATCAAACAAAAGTCTTCGAATGGCTGAATCAGTAATTTCATCTCTGACCAAAGGAATGGGACGCAAGTGCATACGAACTAATTTTTGTACGAATTTCATTTTTGCATCCATAGGTAATTTCATATTTCGGAAAATAATTGGAGTCATTCTCGCTCCTTTTTCTTCGTGTCCGTGAAAAGTCCAACCTACTTTTTTATCAAATCTTTTGGTGGCAGGTTTAGCAATATCGTGCAAAATAGCCGCCCAACGCAACCATAAATCTTTTGACATACCACAAACATTATCCAAAACTTGTAATGTATGAAAAAAATTATCTTTATGTCCCTTTCCGTCTTGCGTTTCGACACCTTGTAGTTCTACCAATTCAGGAAAGATGAGATGTAATAATTGAGCATAATACAATAGTTTAAAACCATAAGAAGGCTCATTGGCTAAAATTATTTTATTCAATTCGTCAGTAATTCTTTCTTGTGAAATAATCTCAATTCGTTCTTTATTGGCGATAATAGAGTCGAAAGTAGTTGGGTGAATATCAAATTTGAGTTGAGTAGCAAATCGGATAGCACGCATCATACGCAAAGGATCGTCTGAAAAAGTGATGTCAGGTTCGAGTGGAGTTCGGATAATTTTTTTCTTTATATCTGACAAACCATCAAAAGGATCAACCAAATCACC
>RDXZ01000183.1 GCA_004293265.1 Bacteroidota bacterium
CGCGACTTGTGAAAGAAGAACTGAGTGCCGTTTTTCAGCGCGATTTTCAACATTCTTTTGATAATGCTTTTATTACAATTACAGCCGTAAGAGTTACGCCTGATTTGAGTATTGCAAGAGTTTATTTGAGTTTTTTATTGGCAAAATCTCCTAATGATTTATTGGCAGACATTGAAGATAAAAATAAAATAATAAGACAATCTTTATCAAATAGAATCGGAAAATCTGTAAGGATTATTCCTGAATTACAATTTTTTCTTGATGATAGTGCCGAATATGCTGATAAAATGGACAAACTTTTTGAAAATTTGCATATTCCACCCGCAAGCGAATAATTTTTTGAAAGTAGTAAGTTTTTTTATCACAAAAATTTACTACTTTATCATCAATCTAAAACAAAAAACAAAATATATAGTATGTCTGGACATAGTAAATGGTCGACCATCAAACGCAAAAAAGGTGCTTTAGACGCAAAACGTGGCAATTTATTTACAAAATTAGCCAAAGAAATTACGGTAGCCGCTAAATTAGGACTGCCCGATATGACCGTAAACGCAAGGCTAAGATTAGCAGTTCAAAATGCAAGAGGGGCAAATATGCCAAAAGATAATATCGAAAGAGCCATCAAAAAAGCACAAGGAAACGATAGCGAAAACTATAGCGAAACTACGTATGAAGGCTACGGCTCACATGGAGTAGCCGTTTTTGTAGAATGTACTACTGATAATTTGAACAGAACTGTGGCGAATATCAGAAGCTATTTTACAAAATACGGCGGAAGCTTGGCTGTAAGTGGCTCTGTAGATTTTTTATTTGAAAGAAAAAGTATTTTTACTATCAAAAAACCAACACAAATTTCCGAAGATGATTTTGAGTTAGAAATGATAGATGCAGGAGCAGAAAATATCGAAGCAGAAGACGGATTTGTTACCATAACATCTTCTATGGAAGATTTTGGAAAAATTCAAAAAAAATTAGATGATTTAAAATTAGAAGTAGAAGAAGGCGGTTTGCAAAGACTTCCTTTGACTTTGGTTAGTTTAAACGATGAGCAATTTGCACAAGTAATGAAACTAATTGACAAATTGGAAGAAGATGATGATGTCCAAAAAGTATATCATAATATCAACGCAACTGAATCTCAAATGGAAATGGCATAAAAATAAAAATCCTTTGTCCAAAAGACAAAGGATTTTTCAAATTCTTCAACCAGCTATGCATTAAGTTTTCTTCTGATTATACATATGCCAATTGTTTGCCAAAAATATAAAACATTGATAATCAATCAATTATAAAATAAATAAAAGTAAAAATTCCCAAAATGAAAACAAAAATTCCCAAAATGAAAAAACAGAACAATATTACTAATGTTCTGTTTCAAAATGGGACAAAATTTTTCTTTTTTTGTTTTTGTATTTTTCTCAAATTTTGTTATTTTTGTATAGATGAGATTTTTATTTTTAATTATCTTAAAAAAAGTAGTGTTTGAGGTTTACTTTTGAAAAGTTTTATTTTATTATTTTTTATTTTTAGTTATTTTTTACCTCCCTCCCCCCAAAAAAAAAAAAATTTACAAACTAAATTTCCTCCACTTCAATATAATGAAATTTTACTTCCAAAATACTTTCAAAATGAATTCCTGTTTCTTTCATATCATCATCATCTGTTTCAAAATACCATTCATATCTTACTTTTTCGCCTAATTTTTTGAATGTTTTTAAAAAATTCATTAAATAATCAGAAGTAGAAGTATTAAAATAAATAATTTTTATTCTTACCACAGTCAAAAAAAGTTCTGTATGCCTTACATATCTTTCTGCCCACTCGACCACAGGCGTATAAATTCTATTGGCATCTTCTGGAATAGAAACACCTTTGATTTGTAGCACACCATTTTCGGGGTCAAGGTCTATTTGTGGGGTTTTGTTAGTACTTTCCACAAACATTTTTTTCATTTTTAACGCCATTGTTTTATATTTATTTTTTTACAAATTATTAATTTCTGCGATTAAGAAATTGCTTCCTCCAATAAAAATTAAATCATTTTTGGTTGCATTAGTAGTCGCTTGTGTGATAGCAATATTTACATTTTGATATATATTTCCGTATAAAAAATATTTTTCTGCCTCAGTTTTCAATATTTCGCATTTCAAACTTCTTGGAGAATCAAATTGACAAAAATAATAATGGGCATTGGTTGGATATAAAGGCAATATTTTTTCTAAACTTTTATCATTGGCAAAACCCATAATAAAATGAATTTTAGTTTGGTTATTTTTATCTACGTATGTTTTTAGTTGTTCTATTGTATTTTTGATTCCGTCTTGGTTATGTGCTGTATCACAAATAGTCAAAGGATTTTCGTTCAAAATTTGCCATCTTCCTTTCAAGTGAGTATTTTTAATTACATTTTGAAGTCCTTTGATGATATTCTCTTCGCTTATTTTATAATTTTCTTTATAATTTTCTGTTAATACTTGTATTGCTTTTAAAATTCCTTTTAAATTTTTTCTTTGATAGTTACCCTTTAAAACAAAATATTTTAAAAAAAGTTCGAATTTTTCTTCATTTTCATTCAAAAAACCAAAAAAAATAGGTGCATTTTCTTTTTTTGCTTTTTCTATAAACACATTTTCTATTTCGGGTTGATTATCTGAAATAACAACAGGAATATTTGGTTTGATAATTCCTGCTTTTTCACCTGCAATTTCAGGCAAAGTATTGCCTAAAAATTGTTGATGGTCATAACCAATCGTGGTAATAACTGATAAAATAGGAGTAATGATATTAGTCGAATCAAGCCTTCCACCCATTCCAACTTCTATTAAATTAATATCTGTTTTTTGTGTTGCAAAATATTCAAAAGCCATCGCAGTTGTCAATTCAAAAAAACTTGGTTGATGGTTTTCAATAAAATCCTTTGTTTTTTCTGTAAAATTTATCACAAATTCTTGGCTGATTTCTTCTCCATTGATTCTTATTCTTTCTGTAAAATTTTTCAAATGCGGCGAAGTAAAAAGCCCAACTTTATAACCTGCTTCTTGTAAAATAGATGCCAAAGTATGACAAGTGCTTCCTTTTCCGTTTGTTCCTGCTACATGAATACAAGTTAGATTTTGATGTGGATTTCCTAAAAAATCACTCAAAAGTAAAATATTATCCAAACTATTTTTATAGGCAGCCGCACCAACGCGTTGAAACATTGGTAGTTTTGAAAAAAGATAAGCCGTTGTTTGTTCGTAAGTCATTATTTTTTTGAGAATATTTTTTGAGAATATTTTTTGAAAAATGATTAAAAATCAATAGAAGACAGATGTTTATATAATTCGCTCATTGGTAATCCCATTACATTATAAAAACAGCCTTCAATTTTTTCCACGCCAATCAATCCAATCCAATCTTGAATTCCGTAGCTGCCTGCTTTGTCCAAAGGTTTGTATTTTTCAACATAAAAATCAATATTTTCTTTGGTTAAATGATTAAAAAATACGTTTGTATGCGTAGAAAAACCAATTTCATTTTGATTGCTTCGCATATATACGCCTGTAACGACTGTGTGCATCTTGCCTGAAAGTTTGCCTAACATATCTTTGGCATCTTGTTCGGAAGTTGGTTTTCCAATCATTTCATTTTCTAAAATCACTACGGTATCCGCCGTAATCAATATAATATCACTTGCAAAATCGATGCTGTATGATTTTTGTCTTGCTAAAAACAAAGGCACATCTACCACAGGCATCTCCGCAGGATAAGTTTCTTCCCCAATAGGTTTGATAGATTCAAAAATAAAGTTAGCATCTTTTAACAATTGTTGCCTTCGGGGTGATTGTGAGGCTAATAAAATTTTTTTCTTGTTCATTTTTAATACGTTATTTAAAAAAAAGCTGATTTAAAATTCGAACAAAAACAAAAACTATCAATCTCCAAAAATAAAGATTGATAGTTTTTATTTATATTTTGATAAATATTAAAATTTAAAAGAAGCTATTAAATCGGCAACGCGACTCGAATAACCATATTCGTTATCATACCAACCTACTACTTTTGCCAAATTTCCGTTCACAGAAGTTAAATTAGCATCAAAAATACAAGAGTGAGGATTAGTAATAATATCCACAGAAACGATTTCATCTTCTGTATATTCCAAAATTCCTTTCAAATAACCTTCTGCCGCTTTTTTCATAGCCGCATTGATTTCTTCCACTGTTGTTTCTTTTTTCAAAATCACTGTCAAATCAGTCATCGAACCATCTGCCACAGGCACACGCATCGCTACGCCATCTAATTTTCCTTTCAAATGAGGCAATACCAAACCTACTGCTTTGGCGGCACCTGTTGAAGTTGGAACAATAGAAATCGCCCCTGCTCTCGCTCTACGCAAATCTGAATGTGGTGCATCATGAATGCGTTGGTCAGCCGTATAAGCGTGAATTGTAGTGATATATCCTTTGTCAATACCAAATGTATCTTCTAAAACTTTTGCCATTGGAGCCAAGCAATTAGTAGTACAAGAAGCGTTTGAAATAATTGTTTCACTTCCATTCAATGTATTTTCGTTTACTCCTAAAACCACCGTTGGAATATTTCCTTTGGCAGGAGCAGAAATAACAACTTTTTTTGCGCCTGCGGTAATATGTTGTCCTGCACCTTGCTCATCAACAAATCTTCCTGTTGATTCTAATACTACATCAACTCCCAAAGAAGCCCAAGGCAATTTTGAAGGGTCTTTTTCTGCATAAATACGCAATTTTGTTCCATTGATAACGATACTTTCGGCATCATGAGAAACAGTGCCATTGAAACGTCCATGAATAGAATCATATTTGAATAAATGTGCTAAGGTTTTGGTATCTGTAAGGTCATTGATAGCCACTACCTCTACATTATCTTTGCTTAATAAAGCTCGGTAGGCGATTCTACCAATACGACCAAAGCCATTAATAGCCACTTTAATTTTTGCCATTTTCTTATAAATAAGTTTAAATTTCTAAAATTGATAACATAAATTTATATTTGCGGTGCAAATTTATAAAGTTATTTTTAAATATTGTATATTTTTTTTATATTTTTTTTGAAAATTGATTTTGTATTTTGTTTATTTCAAAATTAAATACATTGAAAATATCAATAATTCGTGCCTCAAACAAAAAAATAAACATAGAAATAAACATAAAAAAAATATTTTTGAAAAAAAATTCAAAAATATTTGCAATCAACTAAAATATTAGTTAATTTTGTATCGTTAATAAATCAATACAAAAATTAAATAATTATTACAATGGAAAATAAAAAAAATCCTCAAGTAAAACTTGAAAAACAGACCAAATTATTTTTTGGTATATCTTTAGCCGTTAGTTTAGGGCTTATTTTGTTCGTTTTTGAACTCAATTTTATGCAATCTTTGTCAGGAGATGCTTTGTCTTTGAAAAAAAATCAAAATGACACCGAAACACCTATGATAGAACCGCCTCTGACGCAACAGCAATATATGCCGCCGCCACAAGCCATTCAATCTCCTGAAATCAAAGCGGTTGATGACAAAAAAAAGGTTGATAAATTTATAGAGGAAACTATTGAAAAACCTACTGAGCAAAAAAAAGTTATCAAACCAACTGATGAAACTTCGTTGGTAATTCCTAAAAAACAAGAAATCGAGGAGGAAGGAAATATAGGTTTTTTACCTCACGAACTACAAGAGCAAGCAGAGTTTGTAGGTGGACAAAAAGAATTTTATAAATTTTTGAGTGATAATATAAAATATCCAAAAGTTGCTCGAAGGATTAACGTGCAAGGAACGGTTTATTTAGAGTTTATTATTGAAAAAAATGGCGAACTTTCTGACGTAAAAGTTAAAAAACCAATTGTCAATGACGGCGGTTGTAATGAGGAAGCGGTGCGCGTGCTAAAAAAATCGCCAAAATGGAAACCTGCCAAACAAAGAGGAAAAAATGTGAGGCAAAAAATGGTTATTCCTGTTAAATTCAAATTAGAATAAAAAATATTTTCTCAAAAAATAAAAACACATTGCAAAAAAAATTGTAGTGTGTTTTTTTGTTTACTATTTTTTTAGGTGGATAATTTTGGTAAAATATTTTTTATTTTTTCAAAAAAAATAAAAATACAATAAAAATTCTTATTTTTGCATTTAGAAAAAACTTACTTTTTAAGCTTGGCAAAGTATTAAAAAATATATATTCTAAAAAACCAAAAAACACAATTTTAAAAATGAAATATTTTCTTTTTTCTTTTCTTTTTCTTTTATTTTTTATTCAAAAAATAATTGCTCAACACATCGAAAAATCTTTTGCTTTTCCAAAAGATTTTAGCGAAACTAATTATTTATCAAATACAATTTTAATTTATACAAAAAATGATAATTTTATTTTTTCAGAAAAATTAAAAAATTATTTAGGAGAAATTAAAATCCAAAATATGTTGGATAGAAATAAATGGAAAACAAAATTAAAAGGAAAATCAGCAGAAAAATTTTTAAATATTCATTTTTTAACTTTTTCAAATCCTCAAAAAATTGAAAATGTTATCAATCTTATCAAAAAAGAAAATGATGTTTTGTTAGCAGACCCTGTTTATACCAATTATAAACAATTATTTGTGCCAAATGACCCTTTGGCACAACCCACTGTCGCACAATATCACCTCCAAAAAATACAGGCTTATCAAGCATGGGATATTTCAACAGGCGACCCCAATGTTTTGATTGGAATTATTGACAATGGTGCAACGCTTACCAATGCAGATTTAAACGGAAACCAATTTATTCCTGTGGGCGTAAATTTAGATGTGGCTGATAATGATAATGACGTAACAGGAGGAATTCATGGTGATATGGTTGCCTTATGTGCCTCTGCTGTGCCTAATAACAATTTTGGAAGCGTAGGAACAGGTTATAATTGTAAATTTATTCCCGTAAAAGTTGCTCCTAATTCAAATTTAGTTTCTTATACTTCGACTTATGAAGGCGTATTGTTAGCGGCTGATGTTCCGAATTGTAAAGTGATTAATATGTCTTGGGGCAGAGTTGGAATTCCAAGTACGATTGAGTATTTAATTTTGGACGATATTGCTAACACAAGAGATATTTCGTTGGTGGCGGCGGCAGGCAATGACAATTCAGGTAACAAATATTATCCTGCTTCTTATGATGGTTTGGTGATTTCTGTAACTGCCTCCAATGCAAGTGATACCAAAGCAAGTTTTTCTACTTTTAATAATTCTGTGGATATTTTTGCACCCGGTGACCAGATTGTTTCTGCGGTAGGAACTTTTGGTGGAACATCTTTTGCCTCACCTATTGTAGCGGGTGCGATTGGTTTGATGAGAAGTTATTACCCAACTTTGAATCGAAAACAAATCGAAGCACGTTTGCTAAGTACTACAGATGATGTGTATAATTTGACTCCTAATGCAGGTTTTGTGGGGCTTTTGGGCAAAGGACGTTTGAATATGTTTAGAAGTTTAAACGACCCTTTTTTTGCGGTAGGTTTGAATAATTATCAATTACCAACAGGCACTCGGAATTATTTATTTGGAGGACAAACGAGTAATTTAGTTTGTAATTTTCAAAACCATCTCAATGCTTTGAGCAATATGCAAGTAACTATATCGTCAAATAGTCCTTTTTTGACAATCGTAGATGGTCAAAGTAATATTGGAAATGTAAATGGAAATACGAGTTTTAATAACAATAGTGATGTTTTTGTCATCAAAGCCGCTAATAACACGCCTAATAATACGCCTGTTATTTTGACTTTTCAATACAACGCAGGAACTTTTACTTATACTGAAAGTATTAATATGATTTTAAATCCGGGCATTATTGATATTAATGATTTATCGATGAATGTAAGTGATGAAGGTACTTTTTCTGTGTTTGGATTTGATTTTCCTTACGAAAAAACGGGCTTAACTTATAAAGAAGATGTAATGCTTACGCAAACAGGATTAATGTTAGGAATTGGGGCTGATACCGTTTCAAATTCGGTTCGAAGCGTCAATGCAACCACCACAGATGATAATTTTACAACTTTATCGTCCACAAAAGTAACAACGATTACCTCCAATTATATGGAAACCACCACTACTTTTACTGATGCTATTGGGAATATAAAATCTATTGGATTGGAAGTTACACAAAAAAGTTATGCGTGGAATTTTACAGCACTGAAAAAAGCAATTGCTTTAGAATTTCAAATAAAAAATAATAGTAGTCGTGATATTTCTTCACTTTTTGCGGGAATGTTTGCTGATTGGGATATACAAAACTTTACACAAAATAAAGCAAGTTGGGACGAAACAAACCAAATGGGTTATGTTTGGAATGTCGGAACGACTA
>RDXZ01000184.1 GCA_004293265.1 Bacteroidota bacterium
ATAAACGCTGAGTTGTCGGTGGTTGAAAAGTGCAGAAATGAAATATTAACAAAAAAATAAATTTTACTGCACTTTTCGACACACCGACAACGGCGAAAAACTATATTCTTGTTAAAATTTTAGTTTTGCACTTTTGCTTCACTAACAACTTTTCGCCCCTGCTTGTGTCCCACAAGCAGGCGTCGTTGGTATATACAACACTCGCTTGTGGGACACAAGCGAGGGCATAAAACAAATATTTAGCCATTTTTATTAATATACAAAACTTTTAAACTAACTAAAAACTTAAATCAGTTAAGATTATTCGATAGTTTTAGGTGTTATTTTTTTATCATTTTTATAACCCCATTCAAACAACAAAGGAAAAATCAAAAGCGTTAGAATGGTCGCACTTATCATTCCACCAATGACCACAATCGCCAAAGGTTTTTGTGTTTCTGAACCAATGCCCGTAGAAAGTGCCGCAGGCAAAAGCCCAATCGCCGCCATCAAAGCCGTCATCACCACAGCACGCGTTCTTTCTGCAACGCCATTTTTGAGTGATTCTTTCAAAGGCATTTTTTCTTTTAAATTTTTCTTGAAAACAGAAATCAAAATAACACCATTTTGGATACAAACGCCAAACAAAGCAATAAAACCAATACCTGCTGAAATACTAAAAATTGTGCCTGTGATATGCAAAGCCAAAATTCCACCCAACAAAGCAAAAGGAACATTCAATAAAACCAAACCTGCATCTTTGGCATTGCCAAAAGCCGTCAATAATAATAAAAATATACCTAATAAACACAAAGGAACAACATTTGCTAAGGTTTTGCTTGCTCTTTGTTGATTTTCAAATTCGCCTACCCAATCAATTTTATACCCTTTTGGTAATGTTGGAAAAACTTTGTTTACTTTTTCTTGTGCTTCTGCGATGGTGCTTCCCATATCACGCCCACGAATCGAAAATTTTACACCAATAAATCTTGAGTTTGATTCTCTATAAACGAAAGCGGCACCCGTTTTTTTCTGAATTAAGGCAAATTCTTTCAAAGGTACTTTATTGCCTTTTAGGCTTGGTACTTTCAAATTTTGTAAGTCTTCCTCTGTTCGTCTTGCTTCGGCTTCATATCTTAATCTAACATCAAATTTTCTTTCTCCTTCATAAAATTGTGTGGCTGTTTTTCCACCGATTGCCATTTCTATGACGCTTTCTGCATCAGAAATTGCAATGCCATAACGAGCCATTTTTTCTTGGTCAAGTGTGATACTAATTTCGGGTTGTCCAATATTTCTTAATACGCCCAAATCTTTTATTCCTTCTACTTTTTCTAATTCTTTGGCAACTTTATCAGCCATTTTATCAATTTTTTCTAAATCATTTCCAAATATTTTCACCCCAAAAGATGCCTTAAAACCTGCCACTGCCTCAGCCACATTATCAATAATGGGTTGTGAATAATTAAAAATAATTCCTGGATATTGTCTTAATTTTTTATCCATTTCATCTACCAAAGCATCATAAGAAATATTACGTTTCCATTTAGATTTTGGTTTGAGATTGACTTGAATTTGTGCAAAATAAAATCCATTCGGGTCTGTTCCGTCATTTGAGCGTCCTATTTGTGAAAGTGTGCCGTTTACTTCGTCATATTTTTGTAATTCTTTTCTAAATTTTTTGATGATTTCAGCGGTTTCAGGCAAAGATTGGCTCATAGGCATTTCAGCAGTTATCCACAATGCACCTTCGTTCAAAGTAGGTAAAAATTCTGTTCCTAAAAAAGTAAAAGAATATAAACCTGCTAAGGTAATAAAAATAGAAACAAAAATACTTTTTACTTTATGTTTATATGTAAAAGCAAAACCATTATTAACAATATAATCAAAGAAATTAACAATCGGATTGTTTCGTTCTTTTACATTTTTATTCAATAAAACAGAAGCCAACACAGGCACCAAAGTCAATGTATAAATCAATGCGCCCAACAAAGCAAAACCCAAAGTAAATGCCAAAGGAGAAAACATTTTTCCTTCTACTTTTTGAAATGCAAAAATTGGTAAAAGGCTTGTAAGAATGATGAGTTTTGAGAAAAATATGGCTTTTCCCATTTCTACACTCGTTTTTTTGATAATTCCCATTTTTGACATTCTATTAAATGCAGGCATACCTTTGATGTGTGCTTTGTGTGCCAATACCACAAAAACTCCCTCGACCATCACCACCGCCCCATCTATGATAATGCCAAAATCTACCGCTCCCATTGATAATAAATTGGCTGACATTCCCATAAATCGAAGGCACATAAAAGCAAACAACAAAGCCAAAGGAATAATAATTGCAACGATAAAAGTAGTACGCCAATCTGCCATAAAAATAAAAACAATCACCGTAACAAAAATAATTCCTTCTATCAAATTGTGCAAAACGGTTTCTTGACAATATTCCATCAATACATCTCTGTCATAAAAAGTTTCCATTTTTACATCAGAAGGAAGTATTTTTGTGTTCAATTCTTCAATTTTATCTTTCACAGCGTGCAAAACTTTTGATGGATTTTCTCCTTTTCTCATCACCACAATTCCTTCTACCACATCATCATTGCCATCTAAGCCTGCTTGTCCTACTTTGGGCAATGCTCCTTCTACTACTTTTGCTACATTTTTGATTAAAATAGGTACATCTTTTACACTTTTGATGATAATATTTTCAATATCGTTGATACTTCTCAACAAACCAATTCCTCTGACCACAAAAGCCTGTCCATTTTTTTCGATAATATCTCCACCAACATTCACATTACTTTTGGTAACTGCTTCATATACTTCCAAAGGTGTAAGGTCGTATTTTCCTAATAAAAGTGGATTAACTTGAATTTCAAATATTTTTCGTGAGCCTCCAAAAGATACAATATCTGCCACACCTTCCACTCTACGCAAGTTTCTGTCGATTGTCCAATCTTGAATTGCTAATAAATCATATACTTTTCTATTTTTTGCTTTCAAAGTATATCTAAAAATTTCTCCTGTAGGTCCATAAGGTGGTTGCACGTCAGCCTCCACATTTTCGGGTAAGGAAACAGATTTGAGCAAATTATTGACTTGTTGTCGGGCAAAAAAATCTTCTACACCATCATCAAAAATAATTTTGAGTACAGAAAGCCCAAACATTGATACAGAACGTACACTTGTTTTTTTCTGAACGCTATTCATCGCCACCTCAATAGGCATCGTAATAAAACGCTCCACTTCTTCAGCACTTCGTCCCGCCCATTGCGTTACGATAATAATTTGCGTGTTAGTAACATCAGGAAAAGCCTCCAAAGGCGTTTGTAAATAACTATATGTGCCATAAAAAACTAATACAGCAGTCATCAAAAATACAACGACCTTGTTTTTTAAAGAGCTTGCAATGATATTATATATGAGTTTATTCATTTTTTTAATTTCTTATATTGGGATTTTTTTTTCTATCTATTCTTATTGTAAAGCCACAACCTACAAAATTCATTAAATTATTATTGACTTTGCTAATGCCTGCTGAAACATCAAATTGCATTTTAGGAGCAACTAAATAAGTAATTCCTACATCAAAACCTATTTCGGTCGGAGATTCATCGGGCAGATAAGTATATTGCTCAAGAAAAAAACCTAATCTTCGAGTAGGTTGATAATCAAGGCAAAACGCATACATCCAAATCGCTTCGTTACTCACATTTTCCCAAATCGCACCTACATTGGTATTCAAATTCCATTTTTTATTTAATGTATGATTCATCAATAAAAAAATATCATGTCCAGAATACTTTGCTCTGTATTCACTTTTTGTAAAAGGTAACAAAATATCAGTCAATAAAGCTATTTCGGGGATAATTCCATTCTCTGATACCATTTTTGTTTTGAAACCTATTGAAAGCGGAGCAAATCCACTATCCCAATTAAAAGGTTCTGATAAATCTGTTAAAGAATCTTGGACAATGTATTTGGTACCAAAACGTATTTCAGCTTTATCAGAAATTCCTGTTCTAAGCAAAAAAGTAGGTGCTAACCAACGAAAATAATCTTTTCTATCAATCCTTTCAAAACCCACTTCTAATTGATATTGATGAGGTTTGACAGTGTACGGCAAATCAGCGATTCCTGGTCTATCTACTATAAACTCCACGGAATCACCAACAATATGCGTGTGTTGTGCATATATATCAGCACAAGACAAACAAAAAAAAGTATATATTATTAGAAATTTATAAAAACTTAACATAACTATTACTATTTATAACTACTAATAAAACAAAGCACTTATCTTTACACCAAACAAAATATGTCTTCCCTGAAATTGACTAAAATCATTTCGATAAGCATTATTTAAGCCTAATTGTGTTTGAAAATGTACTTGAAACATTGTTTTTTCGCCTGCGTCAATATCAATACCTGCACTCAAATTACCTAAAACATTGAATTGTTGAAAATTATTCGTTTCATTAATAAGTGTATGAAATCCATCTTCTGCACTGATATATACACGCCTCGCCAAATGGGTATAACTTGGAATAAGCCCGATTTCAGCACTCCAACGCACACTTTCACTTTTTCCAACGCATTTTTTACTACGTAACAATAAATTGATAGGTAATTCAAAGGTATGAAAGCGAAAACGCCAACGAGTAGTACTATCGATATTACTCATATCATTGTCATCTGGGTAATAAATGCCTGCCCCTCTTTGTTGATAGTTTAGACTGATACCAAAACCAATATTTGTAGCATCATTGATATACTTTTTGTAAGCAAAACCGCCTCCAACAGAAGGTTTGAAGAAAAATGGTTCTACTTGTTTTCCACCAAATAAATTTCCGATACTTGTCCACGAACTATTAAAACTAAATCCCCAATATTGTTTTTGGAATAATATACTTTTTGAGTTATTTTTAGTGGTATCAGGAAAAGTAAATTTTGTATCTTGTGCCAATAAATAATGGTTACAAAAAATAAAAATGAATGTGTAGATAAAAAATATTTTTTTCATTTTATTTTGATATTTTAGTTATTTAAAGCTTTAAAAGCCAATAATTGATATTTTGTAAGCACTTTTTCACCTTCGTTTATGCCTGATTCGATATAGGCATACATTTGCGTTTCTTTATGAACGACCACTTCTCTGACTTCTAAATCACAATCGTTTTTATAAACGACTAAAAAATACCTATTTTGCTCAAAAATTAAGGCTTTTGACGGCACAGCAATTTTAGTTTGAGAAGAATTTGGATTTCTGACGATTACTTTGGCATACATATCAGGTTTGAGTTTGTAGCCCTTATTGTTCAAAGTTATTTTTGCTTTCAAAACTTTGCTTTCAGGGTCTAAAAGTTGAAAAATTTTATCTACTTTTCCTTGTATATTTTCATCTTTATAAGCAATTGTAGTAACATTTGCCTCAAAACCTTCTTTTACATCTTCAATATCAGATTCATAAATATTTGCCAAAACCCAAACATTTTCCATATTCGAGATAGTAAAAATAGGTTTTATATCTTCTGTACGTAATTCCATATTCAAAGAAATATCTTTGGAAACCACAAAGCCCGAAGCAGGTGCTTTGATTTGATAAAAAGAAGCTTTTCCTACATTATACATACTCAACATTTCTTGCATACGATTGACCTCTGATTGAGCCGTTTCTAAATCTTTTTTTGAATTAGTAAGTTCCACTTCCGAAATTGTACCTGTTTTATATAAATCTTGATTGATTTTATAATTTTTTTCTGCTACTTTCAAAGCAGATAGCGAAATGCTTGATTGACTTGTAAAACCTGCAATTTCTGGGCTTCGAATCACAGCCAAAACTTGTCCTTTTTGAACATAATCACCCAAATTAGCTCTCAATTCTTGGACAAATCCACCTGCCAAAGGATATACTTTTGCAATTTTATCTTCATCAAAAGTAATTTTTCCTGATAAAACGATTTCATTTTCAACGATTCGTTTTTCAGAAGTAGCTAAGGTAATATTTTTTTTGAGCGTATCGGTCAAACAAAATTTTTGAACTATCTCTTTTTTTTCTTTTTTAGTACCACAAGCCAAAAAAAACAGGGATACAAATGTAAATATAATTATTTTTTTCATAATTTTAAAAATTTAAAATTTCTTTTCCAACTGAAAAATTAAGGCGATTGACTGCGTGCCTATATTCTCTTTGTAAATCAATATATTGCAATTGATTTTGGGTATAAATACGTTGTAAATCGATGTATTGTAACAAATTAATGTTCCTATTGTCGTAATTCAAATCAGCATTTTTACTAATTTCTTGCATATCATTCATCAAATCAGTAGTAAAATTTTGAAAACCTTTACGTGTATTGATCCATTGTGAAAACGAATTAGCTACTTCATTTCTGATGGTATTATCAACTTGTGCTTGATTGATTTCGGCTTGTGTGATTTGTGTTTTGGCACGTTTGATATTGCCTTGGTTTCTATCAAAAATAGGCACTGACATCTCAAAAACCATACCTTGATAAGGACGAACATAATTACTTCCTTTGTCTGAAGGTTGATAACCCAATTTTAAATCAGGCATTGCTTGTGCTTTTTGAAGGCTTAGATTTGCTTTTTGGGTTTGAATATTATTTTTGGCTAATTTTATATCAGGTCTTGCTTCCAAAGCTTGATTTAAAACCTCATCAATTTTTATGTCATCTTCTTTGATTTCAAGAGTATTTTGTGCAATAATTTCAATATTTTCTCTAAGATTTAATAATTGTCTTATACTCGAAGTGGCTTCAATGATTTCATTTTGATTATGAATTTCATCACTCAAAATAGTTACTCTTTCTGATTTTAGTCTAATCACTTCAGTTTTAGCAATAGCACCCACACGCAATTTATTTTCAGCACTTTCAATTAATTTGTTATATTTTTCCATAATTTGTTTGTAAAGTACCTGTTTTTTTTGAGTCATTTGTAATTGAATATACTTTTCGCCTAATTCATATAAAAGCCCACGCAATACATCTTGGAGTTGTAATTTATTTTGCTCTATGCCTAATTTTGCCACTCTAACTCCCCACAAATGTTTTCCTGATATAGAAAAAACTTGCTCAATTTGCACTAAAAATTGATTTTGAAAATTAAAATAATCATTTTTAGCAATGCTAAACATATCTTGGTTCCATAAAAAATACGGATTTCGCCAAAGTTTTGCCTGAATTACATCAGCCTCAGCCAACGAAATATCATAATAACTCGAAATAAGTTTTAAATTTTGTTGTAAAAGTATTTTTTTTGCTTCCTCAAAATTTAATTTTAATGTGTCTTTTTGAGTGTTTTGTGCATGTGTTTCAAAAAAAATAAACATAAAATACAACCAAAAACAAAATAAAGTATTGTTTTTCATAATTGATTAGAAAAAATTGTAGTAATCTAAAAGTTATAGAAATATAATGAGATATTTATACAAGTGTAACACTTGTTCCAAATAAATATGAATTGAAATCAAAAGAAATTTATCTACAAAAGTAACTTTTGTAAATATAAGTAAAGATGTAAATAATTGGGGTGAAAACAGCATTTTTTATAAATATTACCTTTTTTAAGCATACTTTTTCTATTTTTTTAATTGTTATTGAACAGACGGCAAAGCATATTATAATTCTGTTACATATTTGTTAAGAAACATTACACGGCTCTTAACAAAAGGGAATATTTCTTATGGTAGTTTCACTAGAGAAAACTCGACCCCATGAGGTTGTCATCATTGGTGGTGGCTTTGGTGGACTGTATACAGCGAAGGCTCTGGCTCACGCGAATGTAAATGTTACTTTGATTGATAAACGGAACTTTCACTTATTTCAGCCACTTTTATATCAAGTTGCCACTGGTACTTTATCACCTGCGGATATTTCTTCACCCCTGCGCTCTGTTCTCAGTAAGAGTAAAAATACTAAAGTTTTGTTGGGTGAGGTCAATGACATCAATACCACAGAACAAAATGTGATTGTAGGTGATGAAACTGTACCTTATGATACTCTGATTGTGGCCACTGGTGCAAAGCATTCTTACTTTGGTAAAGATAACTGGGAAGAATTCGCACCCGGTTTGAAGACTGTAGAAGATGCCTTAGAAATGCGTCGGCGGATTTTTATGGCGTTTGAAGCAGCAGAGAAAGAAAGTGATCCGGCTAAACGTCGAGCTTTGTTAACCTTTGTGGTGGTTGGTGGTGGTCCGACAGGGGTAGAATTAGCTGGG
>RDXZ01000185.1 GCA_004293265.1 Bacteroidota bacterium
AAAAGATGTTGAATAAATAAAAGTTGTTGGTAGTCGAAAAGTGCAGAACTTACGTTTTAATCAAGATTTAGGTCGTTCTGCACTTTTCGACATACCAACAACGGCGGAAAAAAACCCTTAAAATAATGAAAATATATTTTTTTTTATTTCTTTTTTGTTGCTGTTGTTCTGCTCCTAAAAAAAAGGAAGTTGATAACCATAATTTGAAAAAGAAATCTAATAAATTGGTATCAAAATATAAATCAAAACAAAGTTATTCGTCTTTTTTGGATAGTCTTTTGAAAAATGATAATATTGTTGTCAAAGACAACATTGTCCAACAAAAAGATACAATTTTTTATACAAATGAAGAAAGAAAATTTGAGAATAATTACAATATCTTATTTGATAATTTTACTATTAATCAAAAACAAATATCTTATTCTCCTAAAATAGATTATATACAATTTAATCCAAACCTAAAATGTTGGAGTTATTTTGAATGTAGCAATGGGCAAAGAATGCACGAAAATAAGAATCGATTTTGTCGACAATATTTTAGTTTTTATGATGAAAAATATCCTCAACACTGCGGAAAATATATTCAATACAAAAACAATCATTTTATTTATGGGGTTCAAGCCCCTCCAGAGAGATGTATTGGAACAGGGTGCAGATTAAGAAGATATGTTATTTTTACTCATGATAATATAAATATATATTCGTCAGATTTTTTAGAATTTCCAGAAGATATGTTAGGTTTAAAATTTGGGGATATTAATAATGATGGTTATTTAGATTTTTTGGATATCAAAACAGAAAGTTATGATCCAGAAATTAGTAAAATATTTAAAGAAACTGATGGAACTTGCTTTTACACACTCAAAGTTTTTACTTTTAAAAACGGAAAATTTCAATACTTAAAAAACCAAAAAGGCGAAGAATACTATATTTCTTATTTTATCGAAAGACCTTTGGATATAAAAAGTAATATCCATATTACAGATAAAAAATGGATTGATAAACTATAATCCCCCAACTAGCGCAAGCCTCTGGCTTGTCTGTTGCGAAGCAACAGCTAACGTTACAATAAGACCACTTGGGTAAGAAAAATCATTATCCATAAAAACAAAGAAAAAAAAGACAACATTCAAAAAGCGGTTTTTGTCCCCACACAAAAAAAGCGGTTGAAAAATATTTAAAAACCAAAAAAAATGACACTGAAAATAACTTAAAACTATGTTTTAAATTTATATTTTCAAAAAAAAATCTACAAAAAATTGCATTTTCAAAAAAACTAATTTACATTTGATAAAAAAATAAGTGTGGTATGGAAAATCAAGCAATTTTAGAAGTAAAAAATTTATCAATTAGCTTTTTACATGAAAAAAAATATATAACAGCCGTTGATAATATCAGTTTTGGCGTATATAAAGGCGAAACATTAGGAATTGTAGGAGAATCTGGCTCAGGTAAATCTGTAACTTCGTTAGCAATTATGGGACTTTTGCCCATAGGAAGAAAATGCAAAATCTCAGGAGAAATATGGTTTCGTTCACGTTTGTATGGCGTAATCGATATTTTAAAAACTCCCGAACACCAACTCAAAGAAATAAGAGGGAAAGAATTAGGAATGATTTTTCAAGAACCTATGACTTCTTTAAACCCTGTTTATACCTGTGGAAATCAAGTTTTGGAGGCTCTAACGTGGCACGAAAAAGGATTGAGTAAACAAGATGCCAAAAAAAGAGTCATAGAATTGTTCACAAAAGTTGAACTACCCGAACCCGAAAAAAAATATTATGCTTATCCACACGAAATATCAGGTGGACAAAAACAAAGGGTAATGATTGCAATGGCTTTGGCTTGTAACCCACTTTTATTGATTGCTGACGAACCAACAACTGCCTTAGATGTTACCAATCAAAAGACTATTTTAGATTTGTTAGAAAATTTAATGGTAGAATTTAATACTTCTATTCTTTTTATCACACACGATTTGGGCGTAATTGCCGAAATTTCAGATTTTGTGATGGTAATGTATAGAGGAAAAGTGGTCGAAGATGGTGATTTATGGGCAACTTTCAATACACCACAACACGCCTACACAAAAGGTTTGTTAGCGTGCAGACCGCGTTTGGATATAAAAATGAAAATTTTACCAACCGTCAGTGATTTTATGGAGGTCGATGAAAAAGGCGTTATTTCAGAAAAACGACAAGGATATAACTCGGTTGGTTTGGCTTTATTGGATAATTTTGTTCCTGACGAAGATTCAAAAGACCACGCTATCGCATTACAAACCAAAGAACCTATTATAAAAATTCAAAATTTAAAGGTTTATTATCCACTTCACAAAACAATATTTGGAAAATCAAAAGAGTTTAGAAAAGCCGTTGATGATGTAAGTTTCGATGTATATCCGGGCGAAACCATTGGTTTGGTAGGTGAATCAGGTTGCGGAAAAAGTACGATTGGTAGAACTTTGATGCGTTTGATTGAGCCTACTGCGGGCAAGATTTTATTTGAGGGAAAAGATATTACAGAATATAATTCGAGAGAGTTAAGAAAATATCGAAATGAAATGCAAATCGTTTTCCAAGACCCTTATTCTTCGCTTAATCCAAGAATGACAATTGGGGAATCAATTTTAGAACCAATGTTGGTACATAAAATTTATGAAAACAATAAAATTAGAAAAGAAAAAGTATATGAATTGTTGGAGGAAGTTGGTTTAAAAAGCGATTTTTATAATCGTTATCCTCACGAGTTTTCGGGTGGACAAAGACAACGCATTTGTATTGCACGTACTTTGTCTATGAATCCAAGATTTATTGTGGCAGATGAATCTGTTTCTGCCTTAGATGTATCTGTGCAAGCACAAGTTTTGAATTTATTGAACGAGTTGAAAGTAAAATTTAATTTGACTTATATTTTTATTTCTCACGATTTGTCAGTTGTAAAGTTTATGGCTGATAGAATTGTGGTAATGAATCAAGGAAAAATTGAAGAAATTGATTTTGCCTATGAAATTTATGAAAATCCGAAAACAAAATATGCCCAACAATTGATTGCCGCTATTCCAAGTGCTGACCCAGAAGATGTATTGAGAAGGCAAAGACAAAGAATCGAAAAGTTTGGAGCAAAATTATAGTGAAAAATATGAATTTAAAATAATTGGTTCTGCTAAATTTTATACGATTTTTCTATTATGCAATTGTAGCACGCGTTTTTAGCATGTCCACGCACTAAACGTGTGTGTTGTAATTTTTGTTTTCCATATAAATTTTAGTAGAATCGATAAGTTTTATATTCTATTTATTTCAGTTATTAGACTTCCTGCGAAATCACCTTTCCCTCTCTCAAAGTGGAGAGAGGGCAGGGAGTGAGGCTTAAAAAAACAATTTCGCAGGAAGTCTATTGAGTAAATATTACAAAAATAGCACTACTTATTGTAATGCTATTTTTGATTTTCAAAAAAAGAAATTCTATTTTTTTCTTAGGTCTGTAATTAATTTTACCACGCCTGTTTTTTTGTCTGTATCAAATTCTGCCAAAGATTTACCATTTTTATCTTTCAATATTGTAGTAACGATATTACCCGAAACATAACTTTCACTTGTTGCATCTGTGGGTAATTTTAATTTTGCGGCTGATTTTGCTATATTATCATTAATCATTTTTTGAGAAGCATTTTTTTCTTCTACCAAATTGATAGTCTGATTTTTATCTTTAGCACTTACAATCATCAAAGGCTCGTCAGCACCAATTTCTTTACCACCTTCCACCATATTGAGTGTTTTGGTATTAGAAGTAAAAACCTTTGCACCTATTTCAATAGGTACTGTTTGGCGGCGTGTCTGTTCCAAACTAAAATCTTGGGTTGTTTTAGTACCATCAGGATTTTGAATGTCAAGTTTAAACTTTTTCATTCCTTTGGTAGTGCTATTGTTTTGAAAAATAACATTAATTTTTTGTGCCTGTAATGAACTTATGAAAACAACATTTAACACAACAAATAAACCAATAATAAAGACAATTTTTTTCATTTTTTTGTATTTTAAGTAAATAATATTGCAACGTGCAACGAGAACAATAACCTCTGTCAAAACATAAAAACAATCATTTTAAAAATGAAAAGAAATTGTTTGTTTCAAATCAGCTGATAAACTCAATGCCACAGGACAAGAATTAGCGGCATTTTTTAAAGAAATTTGATGTTTTTCGTGGAGGTTTAAATTTTTTGGAAAATAAATTTCAACCAAAATCTCCGCAATTTTTCGGGGTGATTCAGAAGTCATTATTTTAGTAATATTGATTTTTGTATCTTTTAAATCAATATTTTCTCTTTGGGCATAAATTCCCATAATGGTCATCATACAACTTCCTAAGGCTGTTGCGACCAAATCTGAAGGCGAAAATGCTTCTCCTTTTCCTTGATTATCAGTAGGTGCATCAGTGATAATTTGTGTACCTGATTTGAGATGTGTTGCTTGTGTGCGTAAATCTCCTGTGTAAATAATTTCAGCGGTCATTTTATTTCTTTTTTTATTAATGAATTTATTTATTAGTAATGAAAAAATTTAAAGTGATTTTTGCTAACTTTCCAAAAGTTTTTAAAACTTTTGGAAAGTTCCAACATCATTAAAACAAAAAAAAAATACTTAAATAATTACCTTTTTTTTAATTTCATACACAAAAATATTAAAGTTTATATCCTAATAATATTTCTTGTTGTACTCTTTTGAGGTCATATTTCATCACGTCAATTTCCTGTTGAATGACCACAAGCATATTAAGTCTATCTTGTAAGTCGCTCGAACTATAAGCCCCTCCATTGCTTTTGATAAGTAAATTTATCTTTTTTTGATAATTTTTGGCACTTTCATCTAAAATTCCTTCGGCTTTCCAACTATTAATAATCATATCAAGTCCGTTTGTTGTTTTACCTTTTGACCTAAATTCTTTTCGCATAAAAATCCAAATGCTTGGAGAAAAATTTTGTGAATATTCTCTTTTTTCCCATATTTCTTTCAAATGATTTCTTGCGTGTAAAAAATTAATTTTTCTTTTTGTACCAAATGCTTTCACGCCAAAATAACCACCCGCAACCGCACCTGCAATCGTTAAAACTTGTTGTTGAGTATTACTACTATCGGGGTTATAAAGAGCCACTGCTCCTGTTAAAACTCCCGAAATAACTCCTGAAAGTATTGCGCCCATAGTAGCACGATTGATACGCGTTTGGTTATAGTCAGCCAAATAGCTGCTTGCCGCGTTTATTCTTGTTTTTTCACATTCTAATTCTGCCAAATTAGTCGAAATATCGCTTTCTGCAATCAATAATCTTTGTGAAATTTCTTGTTTGAGATATAAAAAATCAGGATTGGAAGGTGTGTTTTTATTTTTTTGTTCCTGCCTCGTAAATTCAGTCAAAAGACTATATAAATTCAAATCTCTCATCAAAATAATAGACCGATTTGAAAATCGATTATTCAAAATTTGTGAGGCATTTGTGGTGTCATAGACATATTTATCACTAGAAATTTGAACTAAAGAGTCTAAATAAGCACTTCTTTCAGAGATATGACAATTGCTGAGCGAAGCAGGAATTTGCAAAGGTTTTCGCATAGATGCACATGAAAACAAACTACACAAAAGGAGTATTATGTAAAAATAACGCATAATAATTTCTTTTTTTAGATGAATAATTTTTAGTTATTGTAGTAGTAGTAATGATAATAATGAATAATCATTATTTTTTTATCTTTCCAAATACTTAGCACCAATTTTTTCTAACTCTTCTATTTTTTGAGGAGTTAAATCTTTGAAAAGTATGTTATTTATGGTAAATTTTTTTAATTCATTTAAAATAATTCTGTCTTTTTTTATCTTATCGTCCCATTCATATCTTGTAACTTCAAATTGTTTAGTAGATAAATTGACGCTTTTTTTGTATGAGCCTTCGTGCATTGCGTTTCCAAAATTTTGTTCGTCATAGCCGATTAGTTGTAAATCTTTGATATTTTTATTATATCTAAATTTAAAAGTTTTACAAAATCTACCGTTGCCAAAGCAAGCCCCAATAGAAACCACATTTTTTTTCATTTCAATACTATATCCCAAAGCACTTCCGATTAAAAAAGATTGTGGAGGCGTTTTTTTGTTGTAAGATGAACTCAAATATACAAAAACACTATGTTCATCTGCTCCTTTTTTTGTTGCCACGACCATCAAATCTTTTTTGTTATCGCCATCAAAATCTCCCTCCAAACGAGAAAGATTATTATCCATATCTTTGTGTTGTGTGTAACCTTTTGGCAATGGATAAGTGTTTTGAGCATTTGTTATTTGGCTAAAAAAAGCAAAAATAATGCTTGTCAAAAATAATAATTTCATTGTTCTTTTTTTTTAATTTATAATTTTACAAAAAAATATCAAAAATCATACCTATAAAACAAACTATTTAATTTGTTTTATTCAACTTCTTCTGTGGTTAATTGTTTTTCGTATAGTTCTTTGTATGCACCATTTTTTGCGAGTAATTCTGCGTGAGTACCTATTTCAACTATATTTCCCTCATCTAAAACAATAATTTTAGTGGCTAATTTGGCAGACGAAACTCTGTGTGAAATAATAATAGAAGTACGATTTTTCATAATTTTTTTCAAATTATTCAAAATAATATTTTCTGTTTTTGTATCTACGGCAGAAAGGCTATCATCTAACATCAAAATTTTTGGATTTCGGATAATTGCTCTTGCCATCGAGAGCCTTTGTTTTTGTCCTCCTGAGAGTGTAATTCCTCTTTCACCTATTTTTGTTTCAAATTGTTCGGGGAAATCGATAATATTTTGATATAAATCTGCATCTTTGGCGGCTTGCAAAATTTGTTCTTCTGTTACGTTTGGCGAGCCAAAAGTAATATTGTTTTTAATACTATCCGAAAATAAAAATACATCTTGAGGTACATATCCAATTTGTTGTCTTAAATTTGTAACGTCAAAATCTTTGATATTATGCCCATCAATTAAGATTTTTCCTTCGCTCACATCATACATTCGCGCTAATAAATTAGCTATCGTACTTTTTCCTGAGCCGGTTGTGCCTAATATTGCCAAGTTTTCACCTGCTTTGATTTCAAAATTAAAATTTTTAATGGCTGTTATATTGGTATCAGGATAAGTAAAAGTTACATTTTCGAAACTAATTTTGCCTTCTATTTCTTTGATGAGGTTTTTTTCTGAAACAATATCATTTTTTGTATTTAAAAATTCATTGATTCGAACTTGCGAAGCCGCCGCCCGTTGAGCGATAGAAGTTATCCAACCAATAGCAGTAACAGGCCAAGTAAGCATCGTAATATAAATAATAAATTCCGCAATTACTCCACTTGTAATTTTTCCATTCATTACTTCCATTCCACCAACATAAATCACTAAAATCGTACTCAAACCTACTAAAGCCAGCATAAAAGGATAAAACAAAGCCTCAATATAAGATAGTTTTACGGCTTGTTTTTTATAATTTTCACTTTCTTTGGCAAAATTTTCTACGCTATCTAACTCACGCGAATACGCCTTTATTACCCGTACACCTGCAAAAGATTGTTGCACAAAATTAGATACATTTGACAAACTTTGTTGTAATTTGGTAGATTGTTTATTGACTTGATTGCTCACATAATAAATACTAATCGATAAAATTGGCAGAGGCAACAAAGCATAAAACGATAATTTTGCATCAATAAAAAACATAAAAGAGATAACCATTATCATTAATGTAATAAGATTAATCCCGTACATAATCGCAGGACCAACATACATACGCACTTGCCCAACATCTTCAGAAATGCGAGCCATCAAATCACCTGTATTGTTTTTACGATAAAAACTCAAAGGTAGTTTTTGATAGTGTTCATAAATTTCGTTTTTCATATCATATTCGATATGCCTTGACATCACGATGATTGTTTGTCGCATAAAAAATAAAAATATTCCTCTGATAAGTGCCATTAACACAATTAAACCGCCATATACCAAAACACTATAAGCAAAAGCATCAAATAAAACTGCTTGTTTTGCAGGATTTTTTTCGTGTAATCTATATTCTTTGATGCTGGTTTCTATTAAGTCAAAAGCGTAACGTACTAAAGGGGCAGGAGCAATGCTAAAAATATTTGAAATAATAGTAAAAATTGTTCCCCA
>RDXZ01000186.1 GCA_004293265.1 Bacteroidota bacterium
TCAAAAATTTAACATAATTTTCAACATTGAACCATTTTTCAGCCTCTCCTTCAAAATTCAAACGATAAGATAAATGAATATTGACTTGAGTAAAATCCGAAGTTTCAATCGTAATGACATCAGAAACTTTGTTATGTAACACACGCAAATATACGCTTTTAATTGTTCTATCATCTGATTTTGGAGTGCCTGTTGATAATTCAAAATATTCTAAATTTTCATCATATTCCAATAAATAAGATTGAGGACCAACAACCACTTTCCTCGCACCTGTTTTGCTTACGACCAATACCGCATATCCTGTCCAAATATTGATAGTAACTGCTCCGTCATATTTTGTATCTAAAGTAATTGTTCTTGGCGGTGTGAATGTATTATCTCTATCAAATTCATCACTTGCAATTTCTTTTGAAACTTTTTGTTTTTTAGAGCGTTGAAAATTAACATTACTTTGGTGGTATGAATCGTTCTCGCTTTTGGCTTGTTGTACTTGCATATCACCCAAATAACCTACATTGTCATTTTGCGCCAAACTTTGTAATTCTTGATTATATGCCAATGCTTCTGTATTGCCCGGAAACCATAAAGCAACTTGTTTTGTCTGCAAAATTCTACGTACCAAAACAAACTCGCGTGGGTCAGGCAAAAACATAGCAGGTCCTTTGATAAGCGTAATTTTTCCTGTTTGTCGGTTCATACAATACCTTCCTTCTCCTGCGGGAATGGCTAAGGCATAATGTCTTTCTTTTTGTCCGTATTTGATAATAGCGTGTTCAGAACGAGGATAATAAATCATTTGTTCTTTTCCTGTGATAAATAACTCCTCTCCTTCTTTGTAAGAAATTTTATTTTCGGTATAAGGTGCAATTACTTTGACGTACAAACCACTTGTTTCATTGAGTTCGATTGCCATAAATTTTCGAATACCATTTCGAGTAATAAATTCTTCTGTCGGCTGTGGAAAAACAACCGCAG
Source organism: Bacteroidota bacterium (assembly GCA_004293265.1). Lineage (GTDB taxonomy): Bacteria > Bacteroidota > Bacteroidia > Cytophagales > Microscillaceae > RDXZ01. The sequence continues at coordinate 976 of RDXZ01000186.1, forward strand.
GACCTTGAATAAATCTTTTATGTCCGTTTTCGTCTAATAAAATACAATATTCGAGCCTTTCCAACGTAACAGCTTCGCGTACATATTCATCATCAAAATCATCACGAACAACTTCCACGCCCGTAGGCGGAATATAAAAAGAAACTGCAGAACCTTTGATGACAATAGTTTTTCCCATTGTTAAATCAGGCAACTCATCATTGATTTGCTCTATGGTTTCGTCTGCATTTTTGGTTTTAATAACTGCTTTTCCCCAATGTTTTTTGGCTTCTTCTTCGTCATACACACGCACTAAAAGATATTGATTAGAACGCAGATGATGTCCATGTAGCACTTTTGCCATTTGTCCAGGCCACAAAGCAAAGTTTATTGGTCCAGGAATGTTTACTTTTCTACCAATATTTAATTCTGCCAAATTATTATTAGTACCACCTTTGGGTTGTTGTCCATCTCTTGGTGGATTTTTCATTACCAAATACCAGCCTTCGGGAGCAGTAACAAATGTTTTAATAGCTTCTTCTAAGGAACATCTTTCAAATTTTTTTGTTTCGCTGTTAAAAAAAACGGGTTTGTCTGTATTTGCCAAACTTGTTTTGTAGGAGCCAACATATACGTTGATATTTCCTTTGGTTTGGTCTGAAATAAAAGCATATTCGTTGGGTGCAAGCACCAAATCTCGTTCGCGGTTTTCTTCTGCCATTATATATAATTGTTTAAAGTAGAATTTTTTTATAAAGGTACAAAAATTATTCTAAATAAACAAATAAATGTAAATATTTTTTTTAGTTATTAAAAAAATAACTACATTTTTTGATGTCTATAAAACTTTAACTTTCCAAAGGTTTAAAACTTTTGGAAAGTTAAGGCAATAAAAAAAGTAACTAAAATTTTATTAGTTACCTTTTTGTACACAATAATACGATTTTTACTACTTTATTTACAAATATTTTTTCGTTTGAAATTTTATTTTTTCTTACTACTTTAAATATTCTTTCCTGTTATCTGGTCTGATAACGATGCAAATGTAGAAAAAATCTCATTTTTATACAAAAAAACAAGGTAACAAATGGATAACATCGAAAATATTTTTTTTACGTTTATAAAAAAAACAACATTTGATTATTTTTTAAACTAAATTTATATAAAAAACAATCATTCATTTTTGACAATTTTTTTTTCTATTTTTTTAAATCTAAATAAAAAAAATATCCTACTATTCATCAAATTAAAAAAGGAATAAAAAAAGGATAAATATCCAATTTTTATTCCTTTGAAAGTCAAACAATCATCAAAAAAAAATATTATAATTTATTGATTATCAATGACAAAAAGAAAAATAACTAATCCTTATTTTTTATTATACCTTTCAAAAGTCAATAACAAACTTGGTAATAATAACAAATTCCCAACCATCGCACATAGAAGCGTAGTAGAGGTCAAAACACCTAAAACAATTGTCCCCTCAAAATCAGAATAAGCAAAAACAATAAAACCAAAAAACAACACAATAGATGTGTAAAACATACTCGCACCCGTTTCTCGCAACGCAACACGCACCGCATCTGCAACCACAAAATTGTGAATTTTTAACTCCTGTCTATACCTTGCCAAATAATGAATCGAATCATCAACCGCAATGCCAAAAGCAATGCTAAAAATCAAAGCTGTACTTGGTTTTAAAGGAATACCAAAATAACCCATCAAACCCGCAGTAATCAAAAGTGGTAAAATATTAGTTATTATAGAAATCAAAATCATTCGAAACGAACCAAATAAAGTAGCCATTATAATCCCAATCAAAATAATTGCTAAAATTAAACTACTTTGCAAACTATTTATGAGATAAACATTGCCTTTGATAAAAATTTTGGTGGTGCCTGTAATTTTTGCTTCTGCTATTTTTGGATTTTTAAAAATAGATTTTAATAAAGGCTCAATGTCATTTTTTAATAATTTGTCTAATTTTTCTGAACCAATATCTGCTACTTTCAAAGAAATACGCATTTTTTGTCCCGTACTATCTACCATTGTTCTCAAAACTACATTGGCGGCACTATCTTGTTTGCCTCCATTTGTCAAATAATTAAGAATAAAAACTTTGTCTTGATTGGTTGGTAATTCGAAAAAATCAGGATTTTGATTGTAATAAGCTTGTTTGGTAGCTTTCAAAAAATTAACTAACGACACAGGCTCACCAATTTCTTTTCTTGTTTTTAGACTATCTTGCAATTGCTCGACTAATTTTAAAACATTCAAATTCATCACTCCTTTTTTTCTTTTAGCATCAATTTCTATTTCCAAAGGCATCAAACCTTTAAAATTTTTCTCAAAAAATGATAAATCATTCCTTGCTTTGCTATGATGAGGCACATTATCCAACATAAAAGCCAAAGGTTTTATCAAAAAAACACCAAATATTGATAAAAAACCTAAACTAATACAAATAATATAAATCCATTTTTTATGATAAAAAACTGCATGATGCAAAAATTTTAATAATTTATCGACAGGTTTCCTATCTAAATGTCTTAATTCCGAAGGACGAGGAGCAGGTAAATACGCATAAAAAATAGGCAATAATAACAAACTTACTATAAAAGTGGACATCACACCCAAAAAAGCAATCACGCCAAATTGCTCTAACATTTGATTAGGAGTAAAAACAAAAACGCCAAAACCAACCGCAGTCGTCATATTGGTCATCAAAGTTACCATACCAATTCTATCAATCACGTGTGTCAATGCTTCAAATTTATCACCACATTTTCTAAATTCTTGATGATATTTATTCAGCAAATAAACACAATTAGGTACTCCAATCACAACCAAAATAGGTGGAAGTAAACCTGTTAATAAATTCATTTTATAACCCAAAACACCCAAAAAACCAACACACCAAATAATCGAAATACCAATCACTAAAATTGGCACAACCAAAGCCGTCCAAGTACTAAAAAATATTCCCAAAACAATTATCGTAACAATGGCAGAATAAATTAATAATTTTCCTAATTCAGCCGAAACTTGTTTGGCAACCACTGCTCGGATATAAGGAAGTCCACCCAAATAATGATTTATTTTAGTTTTTTCAGAAAAATCTTCTGAAAGTTCGATAATATTTTTTAATAAATTTTGTCTTTTATAAGAATCTAATACTTTTTTATCAATCGTAACCAAAATAAGCATTGCCTCAGTTTTGTTATTCCATAATAAATTATCATAAAAAACTTGTGTTTTAGCAATTTTAAGTACACTATCTAATTGATTTTGCGTATGTGGAATTGTCTGAAATAATTTTTGAGCAGTAAATTTTTTCTGAATAGAATCTTTTTGTAGAATTTGTATTTTAGAAATAGATAAAACCTGTTTTACGCCCTCTAATTTTTGTAACTCTTGAATGAAATACATCATTCTTGAAAAATTTTTGACCTCTTTTATTTTTTTATCTTGCAAACCAATAGCTAAAACATTGCCATCATCTCCAAAAGTCTTTCTAAATTGTTGAAAAAATATAAAATCTTTGTCATCTTTCGGAACTGCTGAAATATAATCATAACTTAATTCAGCTTTTCGAGCCTGAAATGCAAAAAATCCAGTAATTCCTAACAAAAATAACAATACTAAATGCCTATATTTGAGAATTAATGTAGCGGTTTTTGTCCACATAATTTTGATGTAAAACTTGAGAATTTTAAATTTTAGTGTTTGACTTATAAATATCTCAAAGGTTTGAAATAATGTAAGTTTTTTTCAAAGTGCAAAAGTAATTAAAAATATTGAAAACCATGTTATTTTTTCTAAATTTATTGATGTAATTAACGCTCCAATAAAATAGTAAGATTATCCTACCCCATTTTCAGAAAACATAATCACGTTCTTTTTATTGAAATGTTTTTTTAAAGAAAATAATTTTGTTTGTATATAAGTGTTTGTAAAAATAACTTTATTTTTTTATCATATTTTCTATTGAATGTAACAGATGCTTTCCACATATACAAATTGAGAAAGTTATTTTAAGCATTTTTCAAACTCTTATTTATTAAAATCAATTTTTAGAAATGAATTTTAGAACTAATTTTTAGAAATAATTTTAATTATTTTTGAAAAAAAAGTATTTTTAGTGAATTTTTAATATCGATTTTGAGAAAAAAAGAGGATTTTTTACCTGAAATTTACAAAAAACCAACGCTTATTAACATAATTAACCTTTCATTAACATAGTTTAAATTTTGTTAATAGTATCGTATTAAAATACGCTTTATCTTTGCAATAAGAAATCCAAATAATAAGATTTCTTTAATGCAAACGATTTCAATTATTAAATTAGTTTTAAATTTTTTGCAAATACAGACAAAAGATTTTCACAGGGACATTACAAACATTGTTTGTTCTTTTATTATATTTTCCTGAGATAATGTTTTTAAGTGGTTTTTAGATTCTTAGAAAAGCGAAAGTTTTGTAAACTTTCGCCTTTTTTTTTACATCGATTTTGTTCTTCCACCATCAATTGCCAAACTTGTTCCTGTGATATAGCTTGCCAAATCAGACACAAAAAATGCGACACCATTTGCAATTTCTTTTGGTTCTGCAAACCTTTTCATTGGAATTGTTTTTTCCATTTCTTTTTTTGCTTCCTCCACAGAAATATTTTCTTTTTTTGATTTACTATTTAAAATAAAATCAATGCGTGCCGTTTGTGTGGCACCGGGCAAAATATTATTTACCGTAATATTAAAAGATGCCAATTCGGTCGCCAAAGTTTTTGCCCAAGAAGCAACCGCCCAGCGAGTTGTGTTTGATACGCCCAAATTTTCCAAAGGCTCTTTGACAGAAGTAGAAATAATATTAACAATCCTCCCCTGCCCTTTTTTTTTCATCAAAGGGACAAAAATTTGTGCTAAAATTTGGTTACAAATCAAATGTTGTGTGTACGCATTGCGTAACATATCAGCACTCGCATCAAGCAAAGAACCTCCTGCGGGACCGCCTGTGTTATTAACCAAAATATCCCAAGTATCTATTTTGTTTTGCGTTATAAATTGCTTTGTTTTGTCTGCAAGTTGTTCAGGAAATTCATAATCAGCCACGATATAAGTATGATTTTGTTGATATGGAGTGGCTAAAGTTGTAATTACTTCTTTTAGTTTGTCTTCGTTTCGAGCAACCAATGTAAGTTTTGCACCCATTTCTGCTAAAATTTGAGCAACAGCCAAACCTATTCCTTGTGTGCTTCCGCCTACAAGTGCATTTTTGTTTTCCAAAGATAAATTAATCATAATAAAGTAATTATTTCGAGTAGATTATGCAGATATAGGCTTAAGATTTTTTTTCCATTCCTTAAATCTATGCGTAATTCTTGCGGCTAATAGAGTATAATTGTCCCAAGTATCTTCTACGTGTCCGTTTTGATTTTGTGCGACAAGCGTTTCTTGATAATCTCTGCGATAGATTCCACTTTGGTAATAATAATGACAAAACTCGTTTCCTTCCTCGTTAAAAAGTTCTTCACCCAAATATCCGTCCCATAAAGCACTCAAAAGCGAACAAGAAATTTCTCTATTTTTAAATCTTAATAATTGATGTGCTTCTTCATCTTCAAAAATATCACTATACAAATCGTGTTCGAGCATCCAGCCCAAAAACATACCGACATGTACGTAAGCCTGATCCATAGGTAAAATACTCGGAAAGTGGCTCAAAAACTGTACTTTTGATTTTTCGTAAATAGGATTATTCATTATTTTTAATGTTTATTTTTTACGTTTTGATGTTTTTTATAATATATGTAAGATTTGCAAGCAAAAGTAAAACATATTTGTAAGACTTGCAAATTTTTTCTTAAAAATGTTTAATTTTTTTTAATGATTTGTTAATTTTTTTGTTTTTATTGTTAGCTGCGAAACGCAAGCAACCAAAGAAACAAAAATTATTGTATATTATTTTGTGTATTTTATCATATTTTTTGCCATTTCAATCAATTTAGGTTGTGGACTTACATCAGATTTCCAAGTTAAAAACGAATTATGTGTATAAATACCTGCTTTTCCTTGAATCGCATTTTGAGAAATTTCCCACATATCTTTTTCATTGTAATTGAGTGGAATATCGAAACGCATTGCATTGAGTAAAGTCCATTTTTTGAGTGTTTCGATTTCTAAATCAGTATAAATTTCGTAAAATTTGATGTTTTTATAATTGAGTTCGATGGCTTTTTCTTTTGGTAAATTGACACCTGCCCACGTCTGCAAACCTTTTGAAGTTTCTTGCAATGCACCCCAATTACAAATCTCAACAGCCACACTTTGTTGATTTCTAATCAGATTGAAAGGATGTTGCATTCCGATATGATGCGCCCAAAACTGCTCATTGTATCCTCTAAAAACCGTTCCATTGTCTGTAATTCCAATCGCGGTCGCTACGTGCATTACGCCATCTGCACGCCAGCCGTCATACATACCTCTTGCATTGTCCCAACCTGCCGAATGATGCCAAACGATTTGGTTTTTTGGAAAAATTTGAGGATAAAAATGCCCCGCAAAATTTTGTAATTCGACTACATTGAGTACTTTTTGGTACAATAAATTGTATGTTTTTTCTCCTGCCAATCCGTCAGGCGTTAGATTGTTTTCTTTTTGAAAACTTACAATATCTTTATATCCTAATTCTGATAATAAATTCATCAAAATATTACGGCGTGCAGTTTTTTGGGTAATGGTAATGACTTACATATTTTTTTATTTTTAATTGTAAAACAATTGATATAGTTTTTTGTTTACTTTTATTTAAAAATATTTTTTATTGTAAGACGTAAATTTGGGATAACAATAGTTCCGCCGTTGTCAGTGTGTCGAAAAGTGCAGTAAAATTTATTTTTTTGTAAATATTTCATTTCTGCACTTTTCGACCACCGACAACTCAGCGTTTATGTGTTAGGAACAATAATTAAATAAAGTGATAATCTATCAATAACGAATTTCGTTATTACATTGTGAACAAAGTTCTGTTACACTACTTTTGTTGGTATAAAATATCAGATTA
>RDXZ01000187.1 GCA_004293265.1 Bacteroidota bacterium
TGAAAAAATACAAAAAAAATATCAATAATTAACTTTTAATAGGTATTTATATTGGTAAAATACAATTTTTTATTATTACGTAATACGTAATATAAAAAATAATTCTTTTTTTCGTGTAAAAATTTAAAAAAGCACTCTATTTATCGTATTTACACTATTTTTAAAATCTGTACTAAACTATTACGTATAATTCAGGAAGTTAGGGTTTAAACTAAGATAAATTTTTGTTGAGGCTAAATAGATAAAAGATTTCTAATTATTTATCTGTAAAAATTTTGTATATATTTGAAATTTTTAGAAAAATATGTATCTACACAAATATTTTTCTAAAAAAATTTGTTTTTCTTAAATTCCTTCTTTAATTTGCAACAAGTTTTTTAAAATACAAGTTTAATAGCATTAAAATATGCAAAAATATATAGAAACTAACCGACAACGATTTATCAACGAATTATTAGATTGGTTGCGTATTCCCTCTATTAGTGCTGACCTTCATTACAAAAATGATGTACGAAAAGCAGGTGAATTTGTCAAAGATAAATTGATAGAAGCAGGTGCCGACAAGGTAGAATTATGCGAAACCGCAGGAAATCCTATCGTTTATGGTGAAAAAATTATTGATGCAAAACTACCAACCGTTTTGGTTTATGGGCATTATGATGTGCAACCACCTGACCCTTTGGAACTCTGGACTTCGCCACCTTTTGAACCTGTCATCAAAGACGAAAAAATCTATGCACGCGGCGCTTGTGATGATAAAGGGCAAGTATATATGCACGTGAAAGCATTTGAAGTGATGATGAAAACTAATTCATTGCCTTGTAATGTTAAATTTATGATAGAAGGTGAGGAAGAAATTGGTTCAAATAATTTAGGTATTTTTGTAAAAGCAAACAAAGAAAGGTTAAAAGCAGATGTAATTTTGATTTCTGACACAGGCATGATTGCCAATGACATACCTTCTATTGATTGTGGTTTGCGTGGACTTTCTTATATCGAAGTGGAAGTTACAGGTCCTAATCGCGACTTACACTCAGGCGTTTATGGAGGAGCAGTGGCTAATCCTATCAATGTTTTGTGTGAAATGATTGCCTCTTTAAAAGACGAAAACTTACATATAAAAATACCAAATTTTTATGATGATGTAGTAGAACTATCAGTCGAAGATAGAGCCGAACTCAATCGCGCTCCATTTAATCTCGATAACTACAAAAAAGATTTGAATATTGAGGACATCAGAGGAGAAAAAGGTTATACAACTGTGGAAAGAACAGGCATACGTCCAACTTTAGATGTAAATGGAATGTGGGGTGGATATACTGGTGAAGGTGCAAAAACTGTGCTTCCTTCTAAAGCCTTTGCTAAAATTAGTATGCGTTTGGTGCCTAACCAAAACAGTGAAAAAATCACAGAATTATTCCAAAAACATTTTGAATCTATTGCTCCAAAAAGTGTAAAAGTAATCGTAAAACCTCATCACGGAGGCGAGCCTGCGGTTACACCTACTGATACAATTGCGTACAAAGCGGCAAGCAATGCTATGGAAGAAACTTTTGGTAAAAAACCAATTCCTACACGTGGAGGTGGAAGTATTCCGATTGTAGCAATGTTTGAAAAAGAATTGGGTTTAAAAACGGTTTTGTTTGGCTTTGGATTAGATTCTGATGCTATTCATTCGCCTAACGAACATTATGGCTTGTTCAATTATTTTAAAGGTATCGAAACTATTCCTATATTTTTTAGAAATTACGCTGAAATGTCAAAATAATTCTCAAATATATTGCCTTAAAACAAAAAACATTTGCATCTCAAAAATATTTTTTTTTGAGATGCAAATGTTTATTTTTTGTTTTGTAAATATTTTTCCCTTGCCATTTCTATTTCATAATAAAATACAGGTTCAAAGTCTATTACTCCAAAAGAATAGTTCTTAATTAATCCATCACTTAAAATAAGTAAATATGGAAATTTTTTAGTGCAAATTTGACACAAATCTTTGATAACTTTTTTGCCATCATATCCTAAAAAAATATTTTTTGTATCAGATAAAACCACATTATAAAGATTTTTTCTTTTGTTTTGTGTAATCCATTCTTCTATACTAATTTCTTTAGGTTGTTTTTTATAAATCCGTTCTTCTTTTTTAGGTTTATCTAAAAATATATTGATAATAACTAAATCCTTGAGTTTAACAGTATCTCTTGTTGGATTTTTATCTATATGTGTATTAAAAGTGCTACTTGCTACGCTGGTAGAAGGATTGGACATGAACTTCCATACAATTACTTTTCCACTATCTAAATAATTTTTAATAGTTTGATAGTCAAAAACAATACCTTCTCTTGAGTATAAAACAATGTCTTTGGGTATTTTTTGCGTAACTAATGTATCATTACCTGTACCTTTTCGAGGAATTTTATAATATTCAGTTAAATCTGGTCTTTCTTCCTCAAAATTCTTTATTCTATCAGGACTTTGAGCAAAAATAAGATTTATGAATAAATAACACAAGAAAAGTAAATGAAATTTCATAATAGTTTGTAAAGTTTATTTGGTTTTACTAAGATTTATACGATTTTTCTATTGAGTAATTGTAGCACATATTTTTAGTGTGTGTCCACATACTAAAAGTATGTGCTACATTTTTTATTTCCCATATAAATCTTAGTAGAACTCTTTATTTAAAAAAAATATTTTACTCTACTTTCCAAAAAATAGTAGCTAAAAAGTTTTTATTTTTTGTATATTTTTTAGTTTTTTTGTCTATATATACTTCCGACCTTTTGATATATATTTTTAGTTTTAAATCCTTTTTTTTGAAAACAATAGTAGCCAATTTTTTATCAGAAATTACTTCATCTTTTTCAATAAAGCCATTAATAGTTTCTTTTAAATCAAAAGAATATTCTTTTTTATTGATTTTTAATACTAATTCTCCTTCGGAATTATAAGTAACTTTTGTATCTAACTCATCAATAAAATTTTCAGTTATTTTTTGAGTTTCATACAACATTATTTCAGAAAAATAATCATATCCTTTTACCTCAAAAAACTTTTGTTCCTCATCAATACTAATTATTTGTTTATTTTCAAATAAATTATTAGCAGATTGATTAAAATAATTTTGTTTGTCTTTTAAGTTCAAATAAGCTAAAACATTATTTTGTTTTTCGTAAGTATTCGAATTTTTGGACAATTTAATAGGTTTTTCAAGATTATTGTTGATGTATTCGAGTTTATCTCTATTCTCAAAAAAATCAATAATATTAATAATTTCTTGCGAATCTTTTGAACTAATTTCATCATTGCTTGGAATTATTTTTCCTTTGCTATTGAGCATTTTATTTTTTTGTAAAAAGAAATACAAACGTGAACTTTGGCTGTATTCTGCCACTGAAAACGCACTCCAAGGACCAAAAGAACTCAAAGAAAATATTAAAAATAAAGAAAAAGGAATAATTTTGATATGTTGATAACGCCTAAACGCAACATAATGCACGCACATACCCAAAAGCCAAAGCCCTAACGCAATTACGTAATATCTATTTTCGGTGATACCATATTGGGCTACTCTAACGCCTATCGAAATAAAAAGTAAAACTAACAAAGGTAATAAAGCAATATAAAATATGCGTGTAAAAATATTTATCCAACCTTCGTTTTCTTGTTGTTGTAAAGGATAAATCATCAATAAAGCAAAAATTCCCGAAATCGAAAGAGCAAGAATTAAATAAACCACCCAACCTTTTGGAAGTTCCATTACCATCAAAATACGAAACGCATAAGCATACAATATTAATATATACAAACTTACCAAAGGTAACAAAACATATCTTGTCAATACGCCTAAAAACTCAGGATAATTTATTTTTTCATTCAGTTCATCAAAATTAAACGGAGAACCCGCCAGAAAAAACCAAGTATGCAGATAAATACACATCAAACCTACGTGTATATAAATTTTGGGAGAAATATCTGCCTGAAATAAAACTTGTATTGCAACCAATGCCAAAGAAATTCCTGTATATAAAATACCAGAAAAAACAGCACTCAATATGAAACGCCCTAAAATTAGTTGATTATAAGACCAAAAACCAAAGTTTTCATTTTTATTGAAATAAGGCAAAAAAGCAGCTAATAAATGTGTAGAAAGTCCCCACAAAAAAAATTGAACAGCTAAAATCAGGCTCATTTTTGTAGGAAAAAGAAAAAATAGAACTATTAAAAATAATATAATTCCAACATTTACCAGCATTTTTTTTGAGTTTGTCCATTGATTTCGTTCTCCAAATAAAGTAAAAGAAAACAATAAACCAATGCCTAAGGTGGCTAAATAAATTCCATAACCATAGTTGGTAATTAGTACTTCTTTTTTAGAAAAATTAGATGTATTTTCTAAGGCTAATTCTGCTAAAAAAATAGATAAAACATAAGCGATAGTGGCTGATAACATCACAAAAGGGAATCTTTCCCATGTTTTTTTGGCGTTATCAATTGTTTTTTCCCAATGAAACTGCATAATAAGTGTAGATTTTAGGTAATGAAAATTTATATGATAACGCAAATATAAATATTTTTTTTAAAATTCCTATTTTTTTTGAATTTTTAGCAAAAATTTTTTTTCTAAAATGATGATTTTTAGAGATAGTGCTATAAATATAATGTTTTTGTCTTTTTGAACGAAGCGAAAAATCTCGTTTTTCGTTCACAAAACGTCTTTCAACAAGCAGTTGCTTCACTTCGTTCAGCAGGACAAAACATTACATCAACAAGACTATCAAAAAACAAAGCCAGACCTCTGTAACACTTTGGACTGACTTTGTTTTTAAAAATAATAAGAAAAAAATTATAAATTTAATCTACTAAAAGTTTTGTAACTGCGGCTGTGTTAGCTGCCCATTTCAAATCATATACTTCATCAGCGTTTTCACTATTTTTAACAATTTTTAATTGTTGTGCTTCTGCTTTGATAGTAAGTAAACTTCCGATAGATGTTTTGCTATTCAATTTTTGTAATAAAGCATCTACGCCTTTTGTATTCAAATTTTGAACAACTTGCCCTTGAAAAGCCATTTCTAACCAAATAATTTTTTTATTTTGAACATCTAAGACTCCAAAAACTAAACCTTTTGTAGTACCTTTTGTGACTCTGACTTGATGTTGAACACAAGAAGGGTCATAAGCTACACCTTTCTCGGAAATTGTCATTGGGAATTTGCTATCCATCCAACCTACCAATAAATTTGGCGTAATTTCGCCATTGCTATAGGCATTGCAAGTAAAAGTAACATATTTTGCTCCACCGCTTTGCAATTCTTTTATATTAATATCAATATATTCGGCAGTTCCTATTTTATCAGGAATCGAGATAATATCTCCACTATGTTTACAGCCATGAGGTGAAAGGCGAGAATAAGAACAATAATCTGTCATTTTATCATAAGCAATACTACAACTCAAATCCATATCTAAGTGTTGTGCTTTCATTCCTTCTCCCCATTGCATAAACAACCTAATTTTATCTCCCTCCACATCAAATTTTGTTCCCATCAAAGCTGCAGGCATATCTTGTATAGTTTCACTTCTATCTCCAATAGATATAGGTATATTGAACAATGCTTTGTGAATAAAAATCGTTTTGTTATCATTTTTTATTTTTTCAAAACGTTTTTTTACTGCCAATAAAGACAAGTTTTCAATATCTTGTTTCATTGTTTCTAATTGTTTTTGGTTATACAAACCAAGTAGTCTATTTTTTGGAATAGTTTTATTGACACCTCCCAAAGGTTTGACTGCTCTTTTATTTTCTTTATCAAAATAGTTTTCTGCATACATATTTAACGTAAAAACCAAACGTGCAGGCACTTTATCAATCACTTCTGTAAAATATTTTAATGTATTTTCAGCCCCAAACCAAAGCATATTAGCAAACAAGGAACGTGCAAACAGACTTGGACGTTGTTGTAATAATTTTAAGGTATTTTCTTCGTCGGCACGCAAACGATAATAATCAACTCTGCCTTGCCAAACGGTATAATTTTGGTTATAAAACACATCTAAAACCTTTTTTAAATGCTCAAAACCGACTTTTTTACTATATTCAGCCAATCGCAAAGCGCGAATAAAACGTACCCACATACCGCGTTTTGGGTGCATCATTTCACACATTTGTTCTGCTTGTAATGGTAAATTTGTAAGCCATCTGGCAACGATTACACAAGTTTTTCTATCATAAGACAAAGCCAATTGTTTGTATGCTTCTAAAATTGCTTTGGCACTTGATTCCAAAGAATGAACAATATGTGAACTATTTTTTCCTTTTCTATCTATAATTGTTTTTGGCTCAATAATTTGTAAAAATCCTGTATGTTTATACCACAAATATCTTAAAATATCTGTTGGAGAAGTAAAAAGATGTTGTACTTTTTCAGGTTGATTTCGTTCTAAGAAAGCATCAATTATGAGCATCAAAGTTTCTTTCATACCGATTTTTACTTCATTAGGCAAAGGCAATATTTTTAATAAAATCTTCAAACTATCTACTTGTGTAGCGTCCAAAGGCGTTTTTGAATCTAATAAATCCTCAAAAAAAGTTTGCACATCTTTTTCAGTCCATAATTCTAACACTTTTAAATTACTTCCATATCCATAATTTTTAAGCTTTTCAAATTCAAAAGGCGTTCCACAAAAAGGACAACCATTATAACGTTCCAAAGGAAAAGTTCTCGCAGGAATAATATGCCCGCATTGTAAAGTAGTACCTTTTGCCCCAAAAACATTGGCAAAAAAAGTCATCAAATGGTCGATAGCACTTTCGTTGGTTGGAATATCCCAATCTTTTACCAACGGAGTCCAATTTTTGTTTAAGCCCATTACCTCTTCCAATTTTTGCAGTAATTTTAACTGAAATGCAGGATTGGTTTGATTTAAAGCATACATTAAATCTTCGGTTACTCCAAAACCTAACCTTGCTAAATTTGCAATAAAATTAGCCGTTGTGGTGCTTATTCCTTTTTTTTGTATGCTACTGATTGAGTTTGCAGGAATAAAAATTGCCTTTTGACGTAGGCTTACGTGCATTAATGTACTCATAGATTTAAAAAATAGATAATTTTATTACTAAATCATTAAAAGTGAGTTGCCTCGCGGCAGAAGTAAGTAATAATTGACCTAAAATAATAACAAAAATAAGATAATAATAACAACTTTAATTTGTTCCATAATTTGCCTTACGGCTGAAGTAAGTTGATTTTGACCTATATTTTTAGGGAAGCAGGCAGGACTCGAACCTGCGACACACGGCACCAAAAGCTGGAAGTAAAATATATTTGACCAACTATAAAAATATAAAGATAATGATAAATTTTTACGTTGCTCTACCAACTGAGCTACTGCTTCCATATAATATCAAATAAGATAATTTAATAAAGTAGGTTTTATCAAAAAATTTGAAGTAACTTTTTATTGACCTTTATTTGATATGCAAAGATACATATATCAATACGCAATCTATTTGCGCAGTAGAAAAATATTTTTTAAATAGTTGATAAAGTATTGAAAATCAATGAAATAAATATTTATTTTTGTATAAAAAACTTAATTATTTTTGTACAAGAGATAGTGAATTTTTTTTGGTTTTGAAAAAAACAATTTTATTACCTGAATAATGTGAAAAATTTTGTTGAGTAATTCTTTTGTCGAGTAATTCTTTTGTCGAGTAACTATTTTATTATAACGATTTTTTTTTGGTTTTGGATATAAATAATGAAAAAAATTTGTATCTATTTAGGTTATTTTTTGATAAATAAAAGAGTGATCGCTATTTTGTCTTTTTGAGCCTTATTTTGTCATTTTGAGCGAAGCGAAAAATCTACT
>RDXZ01000188.1 GCA_004293265.1 Bacteroidota bacterium
AAGACTCTACAAAATCAAAATAAATAGACTAACTCTAAAAATCATAACACTTAGTAACTTTTATTTGTTACACGTAGGCTGTTGCTTCGCAACAGACAAACCACAGACTTGCACCAGTTGAGGAAAAAATGAAGCCAATTTTTAGATTATCGACAGAAAAAATGTTATTTTTCGTTTCAGATTGTCAAGTCTTCGCCCTTGACATTTTTTCTATTCTTTATAAGATTCGTATTGAAAAACTTGCTTTGATTTTTCAACTTCTAATACCAAAATCATTTTTTTTGATGTTAATTTTTCAATTTTAAATTTCAAAGCGGGTTCATTTTCGGCTTGTAAAACAAGTGAATTTTGGTCATCTTCAAACTTCCATTTATTTCTTTTGGTCGTTTTTTTCTTTAAAGTTTTGATATATACCAAACAAGCCCCTCCTTTTTGAAAGTCTAAAATGGTCTGAATACCTTTTTTACGTTGCCTTTCGAGTTCTTCTTCTGAAATTTTATTATTTTCAATTTGTAAAGAAGTCATTAACCATTGCCTTGCCAAAAGTTTTGTTTTATCTTTTTTTGGCTCAATAAATTGTGCAAATAAAAGGATAACTAATCCTAAAAATATTATTTTTTTCATATTTTTATATACGTTTATCTCAAAAAAAAGTTCTTAAAAATTCCTACAAAACCTTTTAAAAATTATTAAAATCAAAAAAACCAGCCTGCCACAACAAATAACTATTGACCAAAATATATAAAAAAGAAATACACAAAAAAGCATAAGTATCTAATTTTTTTGAAATAGTTTTTTTACCTTTTTTATGTAAATATAAAGAACGCACAGAAATTAATAAAGATAAAAATATAAAAAAGAAGGTCATCAAATGAACTTTATCTACCAAAGTAAAAGTAACAGTTTCAGGTAAAATAGAATCAACTATATATTTATTGCCTACGGCGGCAAACAAACTGCCGACCGAAAGCCCAAAACGAGGATCAACATCAGTCGGTTCGATAAAAAATACAAGCATCGAAATAGAAAAAGCAATATAAACGCCCAAAAAAAGTTTATAAAATAAACCCAAACCTTTCCTCGATAGCGTAATAGTTGCCATAATGCGCGGATATTCGCTATAACCTTGCAAAACAGGGTCGCCATAAGTGGTTTCATACCGCACTACACTATGTTTGAGAGTAAAACTATCTATTTTCCAACCTTCTATTTTAACTCTTGGATCTACTCGGCTATTTTGTTTGTCGGCTATATATAAAACTTTGTTATAATCGTGTGTTGCCTCTTCTATCACAATTTTGAGATATTGTTTATCGAAAGGAAAATTCTCGATATTCCATTGTTTTTTGATTTCAGATTTACATTTGTGCATTGCCCAAGCAATTCCATTCTTTTTTTCGATAGATGGCGAAGCATAACTATTTTCTTTGGCATTGACTACTTCCATCGTTTCTATAGGTTTTAAGGATTCGTTTTTGTAGTTAAACCAAACCCAATAATCAGATTTAAAAGAATTTTCACCCAAATTAAAATCGTGAATCGAAGTAATATACATACCAACAGAAACCGTATCTTGTTTTTGTGCCAATAAAAATATCGGAAAAAATGCCCCAAATACAAATAAATAAAAATATTTCATAAAAGATTTGTAAAAATAATATTGCAAAAATAGTTATAAAAAAGTATTTTGCAAAAATAATGCTATTAAATAGCTATTTCAAGCCTATTGATTACTTTTCTTATCTCATTTTTGGAACACACTGAAAAAATAATAATATCATAAAAATTTGTTAAATATTTTTTATTTGAATGATTGTTCAATAAATTTGCAACGAAATAAACAACCATCGTGATGGCAACAATCAAAACGTCCAAAGAAGAAATCGTAAAAAAAGCATACCAAGTATTTAGAACCAAAGGTTATCATCATACAAGCATCGCAGATTTGTCAGCGTTTTGTGGGATTAGAAATGCACATTTTTATTATTATTTCAAAAACAAAGAAGATTTAATGTTAGAAGTTTTGAATTTAGTTAAACAATATTTTAAAACAAAATTGTTATTATTGATAGAAAATGATACTCTTTCTTCAAAAGAAAAATTACAACAAATTAAATTTTTTTTTGAAAAAAATTATCATTACGACAATGGTGGCTGTATTATGGCAAATACCGTTTTAGAAACTGCCTTGTCTGAATCTTCTTTTTTAGCAACTATTAAAGATTTTTTTGAGTTTTTATTTGCAACTTTGAAACTACTTTTTTTATCACAATACCAAGATTCAAAAGCACAAGAGTTAGCAGAGGCTACTATCCAAGATATAGAAGGGGGTATTATGTTGATGAAGTTATACAAAGATAACAAGTATTTAATGAACGCACTCAAAAGAGCAGAAAAATTATTAGACTAAAAAAATATTTTTGTCGTTTTTTTCCTTATTTATTTTAATGAATATTCAATAAATTTTTTATATATTATGAACGAAATACAAGCTACACTTGCTTTATTATCTGCAGAAAATCTGCAAAAAGCACTCGAAAAATTAGAAAATACATCAATTCCTGTTTTTGGAGAGATGACACCACAACAAATGTTAGAACATTTATGTCTAAGTATTGACCTTTCTTACACAAAACCTTTTACAGAAGGCAAAGAAATATCAGAAATGCAAAAACAAACTCGACTTATGTTTTTAAATACTGAAAATCCTTTTCCCAAAAATTTAAAAAGTCCTTTGTATAAGGAAGGAATGCCAGCCTTAAAATACGAAAATTTAGACTCCGCCAAAGATGCTTTTTTGGCTTCTGTTCAAAATTTTCATACACATTTTGTCAATAATCCAACCACGATTTATTATAATATGTTGTTTGGAAAAGTGAGTTTTGAAGATTTACAAATATTTCATTTCAAACATATTTTACATCATTTTAGTCAATTTAATTTGGTTTAATTTATGAAAATCAATGAATTAAATATAAAAACAAAAGATAATTTTGATTTAGAAGTTTCTCATTATATACCTGATGTGAGTAAACAAAATGTTGTTTTGGTCAATGCCGCTCTTGCAGTAGAAAAAAAATATTATGATAAATTTGCTTGTTTTTTAACGACACAAGGTTTTGATGTATATCTTTATAATTATAGAGGTATCGGAAAAACAAAACCTTCTTCTTGGAAAAATTGTAAAATTAGTTTGAATGATTGGATAGAAAACGATTTTGATGCTATGCTTGATTATGTTTTGAATAATCATTCAAATTATAAAAAAACATTAATTGGGCATAGTTTGGGAGGACAAATGATTGGTGCCAATGAAAAAATAAATCAATTTCAGTCTGCCATTTTGATTGCATCAGGTATTGGTTATTGGAAAAATTGGAATTTTCCTGTTAATTTACAGATGTTGAATTATTTTTATGTCGCTTTTCCGATTTTGTCCCATTTTTTTGGTTATTTTCCTTTTTCAAAATTAGGTGGAGGCGAAGATTTACCTAAAAAAGTAGCCTTAGAGTGGGCAAAATGGTGCAGAAGTAAAAATTATTTATTTGATTTTTTACCTCAAAACACGCTCCAAAATTATAAAAAATTAAAAATTCCTTTGTTGCATTATTCTTTTACAGATGATACTTATTGCCCGCGACGAGTGGCTTTGGCTTTACAAAAATTTTATCCTGCTCATACAGAAGACAAACACGTTTCTCCTCAATCCATTAATGAAAAATCTATCGGACATTTTGGTTTTTTTAAACAAAAATTTGAAAAAACACTTTGGAAAGATTTATTAAATTGGATAGAAAAATAATTATTTATGTAGTTTTGGTGCAAATGTTGATGTTTGTACCAAAATTATATTTTTTTTAAACAATCAAATCAATCATTTTTTGTATATCAATATCAAAAGCACATTTAAAATGTCCAAAAGGGCATTTTTTGTGTCCGTGAATACCACAAGGGCGACAAAATAATTTTTGTGTTTCTTCTATCACAAAACTTTTGTCTGATAAAGGAAAATAACCAAAATCTGTAATGGTGGAACAATAAATGGCACACGTAGGCGCATTGACTGCACTACACAAGTGCATAGGTGCAGAGTCATTGACATAATTCATCACTGCGCTTTTCATCAAAGCGGCTGAACCTAACAAAGATATTTTTCCTGCTAAATTGATTATATTTGTATTTTGGGAGTCGTTGATGAGTTTTTCACAAAAAGTAACATCATTTTTTGCACCTAATAAATAGATTTGATATTTTTTTGGAACGATTTTTAAAAAATCTACCCATTTTTCAAACGCAAATTGTTTTGTAAACCAAACAGAAGTCGGAGCAACACAAATATATGCTTGGTTTTGGTATTGATTTATTTCGTCAAAATGTTTTTGAGCAGGATATAACTTTGGCTTAATGGGTTGATTGTCTGTTATATTTTCGATTAAAGACAGATTTCTTTGAGTTTCGTGCCAATTTTCTTTAAATTCGTGTTTTACTTTGGTTGAAAAAAAGAACGAAAAAGGATTTTTATCAAATCCAATTGTTTTTTTTGCTCCTGAAAAAAGCGTAAAAATTCCAGAGCTCATAAATCTTTGCACATTTATCAATTTATCATATTTATTTTTTCTAACTTTTTTGATAATTTGATACATATTTTTATATTTTGATTTTTTTTTATCCCAAATAAAAAGTTCGTTCAAAAAAGGGTGATTTTCTAATAAACTTTCATTGCCTTTGCACAACAAAAAATCAATTTTTGCACTTGGAAAATATTGATGCAATTTTTCTAATAAAACGCTGGCTAAAATTACATCACCAATAAATGCTGTTTGAATAATTAAAATTCGGTTCATAAACTATCCTCTTTTTTTCAAAGTTTCGATTTCTTTTTTGTATTCATCTATTATTTGTAAATATTCTTGCTGTTTTTTAAGCCCTTCGATTTGCATCATTTTGAGTTGCGTCGAATTTTCTTTTGTCATTTGTTTTTGGTATTCTGCATTGGCTAATAATTTTTCGATTTCGGCTTGTTTGGTATCACTTATATCTTGCAAAGCCTGTAATTCTTCTAAATTTTGTCTCAACTCCTCGTCTTGTTGTAATAATCTTTCTGTGGTTTCTTGCATATCGACCAAAAGTTGTTTTGTCAATTCGTTGGATTGTGTGATAGACATCGAAGAGGCGATGGTTTCAGAAGATTGTGTAGCAAAATCAAGTTTATATTTTTCTATCGGATAAAAAGAAACTAATTCTAATACTCCAAAAACATCATCACCAATTTTAAGGGGAACAATTAACAAATAGGTCGCTGTATAGTCTTCCAAACCTGTTACATAAGAAAGATAATCTTTGGGCATATCTTCAGAATATATCATTGAGCCTGTGTGATATGCTTGCCCAAGCAGTCCATCTGTTATATCAATTTGCTTTTTTATCATTTTTTTTCTTTCATAAGCATAAGCAATTTTTAGGTTTAAGAATTTGGTTTTGTTTTCGTATTCTTCTACTACATAAAAAGCCCCTTGTTGAATATTAAGATGTTCAATAAAAAAATCAAGGACTTTTTCACTCAATAATTCTATGCTTTCAGAATATTTACGCAATATTTCACTGATAATAATATTATGCTCAATCGCCCAACTTCTTAATTTATTTTCTGTTGCTAAATTTTTTAAATTATATTGCATTTTAATCAACGAATTGCCTAAAACATTATATTCATTATTGAGTTCAAGTTTGGTTTCTAAATTATTTTTTCCAATTTCTTCTGCAAAATAAGTATATTTTTTTAGTTGTTGAATTAATACATTCAAAGAATTACAAATTTCACCGATTTCATCTTTTCTATTAATATCTAATTCTTTGACGCTTATTCCTTCTGAAAGTCGGGAAATAACTATTTCAATTTCTTTCAATGGTTTTAAAAGTGGTCTGAGCAATACATTCATCAAATAAAGACTCAACAATAAAAGTGCAAGCAACATAAAAACCAACATTCCAATCAAATCATTGAGAATCAAATTGATAAAGTTTTTTTCAGAAACTACGATACCAATATACATATCAAAAGGCTCGTAATATTTATAATATTGCCAACGCCATTCATTATTAATAGAATATCTATCTTTTCCTTCTTTATTTTTTAACAATGTAGCATAAAAATTAGGATTGCTATGTTTAAAATTTGTCCCTTTGAATGCAGGATTTGGGTGATAAATTACCTCGCCATTGCCTAACATGGCATATACATACGCATTATTAAAATATTTTCTTTTGGTCATTTTTTCTCCCAAAACCAAATTGT
The DNA here is from genome assembly GCA_004293265.1 of Bacteroidota bacterium. GTDB lineage: Bacteria > Bacteroidota > Bacteroidia > Cytophagales > Microscillaceae > RDXZ01. Next base: position 6,296 of record RDXZ01000188.1, read on the forward strand.
TTTTGATTTGACCGCCCACTGCCAAAGCCCCAATTATTTTTCCTTTGTTATTTTTGATAGGCATATAATGTGTTAAAACAGGGCTATTATTGTTGTTAGCAGAGCCTATATAATCTTTTCCTTCCAAAAGTTTTTTAGCAATTTTTCCTTCATTAGGAATATAAGTACCGACAACACGCAGATTTTTATCGCTTATAACGTGTGTAGAGGCGGTTCTTATAAAACCTTGTGGAATTTTTTGAAAAATAATACACTGAAAACTCGTTAGTTTTTGGATATTATCAACCCAATCATAATTAAAAGTTATTTTTTGTTTTCCTGCGTATAATACAGGAATGGTTAATTTGATAGTAGATTGTGTTTCTTGATGTGTAGCATTGATAACAACACTTTGGACGCTATCTTCTCTGGCTTGTCCCAATTGTCCAAAAATATTTTTAGCCAAATTAGCTGCATTATCTAACGAATATTGTCTATCTTCTTTGTGTAATTCGCATAAATTTATCAAGTCTGTTAGATGTTCTTGCATTTTTTCATCTTGTTGTTTGAATAAATGAGCGCGCATATTCCAACTAATTCCTATAAAAAGTAAAATAAAAATAAAACAAATCAAAATAGATGTAAACAGAAATATTTTTTGTTGTAATCGTAAATTGGATAAAAAATTCATAAGAAGATATTTTTAGTGCTTATAGGTTTGTTTTACAAAATTTAAGCCAAAGACAAAGTAAGTTTGTGATTTTACAAAGATGATAATATTTATTCAATTTCACAAATAAATTCTTATATTTTAACGATTATTTTTTTTTAATTCTTTAATTTTGCATTTTAAATATGATTTTTAAAACATATCCTTTCATATTATTCTTTTAAAATAATGATAAAAATTGAACATATTGGCATTGCAGTCAAAAATTTAGAAAATTCAAACGAATTATTTTCAAAACTATTTAATAAATTACCTTATAAAACCGAAATAGTAGAATCAGAAAACGTAAATACTTCTTTTTTTCAAATTGGAGAAAATAAAATCGAACTTTTAGAAGCCACCAACGAATTAAGTCCTATTTATAAATTTATAGAAAAAAAAGGAGAAGGAATACATCATATCGCTTTTGATGTCGAAAATATTGAAACTGAAATGAAAAGATTAGAAAACGAAGGCTTTGTTTTATTAAACCAAACGCCCAAAAAAGGAGCAGATAATAAATTAGTATGTTTTTTGCACCCAAAAGGAACAAATGGCGTTTTGATTGAACTTTGTCAAGAAATAAAATAAAAATAAATTAAAAAATTATCTTTTTTTCTTTTTTAGTATCTATTTAGGTTATTTTTTCGTGGTGTTGCAGATGTCCTACTTTGTCCTGCTGAACGAAGTGAAGCAACTGCTTATTAAAGGCGTTTTGTGAACGAAAAAGTAGATTTTTCGCTTCGCTCAAAAAGACAAAATAACGCTCAAAAAGACAAAATAACGCTCACTCTTTTATTTATCAAAAAATAACCTAAA
>RDXZ01000189.1 GCA_004293265.1 Bacteroidota bacterium
CGTATAAATATTAGAAGAACCATAATTATCAAGGCTTTACACCTCTAAAAAAGGATATTTATAATTTCTTGGAGATATTTGTGTATCTTTGATATTGCGCGGAGAAACCCAACGCAATAAATTAAGATAAGAACCTGCTTTGTCGTTCGTACCTGAGGCACGCGCACCCCCAAAAGGTTGTTGCCCAACCACTGCCCCTGTCGGTTTGTCGTTGTAATAAATATTTCCTGCCGCATTGACTAATTTTTTGCTCGCATATTCTAACGCATATCTATCTTGCGCAAAAATTGCACCTGTCAAAGCATACGCCGAACTATTATCTACCAAATCTAATACATCATCGAAGTTTTCAGATTGATAAATATAAATTGCCAATACAGGTCCGAAAATCTCCTCCACCATAATTTTTGTCAAAGGGTCTTTGACCTCAAAAATAGTTGGTTCAATAAAATAACCTTTTGATTTATCATATTTTCCGCCTGCAATCAATGTATTTCCTGCGGTATTTTTTGCTTCATCTATATAACGAGCAATTTTATCAAAGGCTTTTTCATCAATGACTGCATTCACAAAATTAGAAAAATCTTCAGGAGTTCCTGTTTTTATTTCTGCTAAATATTTTTCCAAGCCTGCTTTTACCTCTGCCCATAGTTCTGAAGGAATATAAGCACGCGAAGCGGCAGAACATTTTTGTCCTTGAAATTCAAAAGCACCACGAATCAAACCCGTAACCACCTCCTCCACTTGTGCTGATTTATGCACCAATACAAAATCTTTGCCACCTGTTTCGCCTACAATTCTTGGATAAGTTTTGTATTTATCCAAATTTAAAGCAATTTCTTTCCATAAATGTTTAAAAACCGCCGTACTTCCTGTAAAATGCAAGCCCGCAAAATCTTTGTGTTTGAAAATAATATCGCCTGCTTCTGCACCATCTACAAAAATTAAATTAATAACTCCCGCAGGCAAGCCCGCTTCTTCAAAAATATCCATAATCACTTTAGCCGAATATACTTGCGGATAGGCAGGTTTCCAAACCACCGTATTGCCCATCAAAGCAGGTGCGGCAGGTAAATTGCCCGCAATTGCCGTAAAATTAAAAGGCGTAATAGCAAAAACAAAACCTTCTAAGGCTCTATATTCTAAACGATTCCAAATAGTAGGCGAAGATTCTGGTTGTTGTGAATAAATATCGTTGGCAAATTGAACATTAAAACGTAAAAAATCTGCAAATTCACACGCCGCATCAATTTCTGCTTGGTACGCATTTTTAGATTGTGCTAACATAGTTGCCCCATTGATAATCGGACGATATTTGCCTGACACCAAATCAGCGGCTTTTAAAAAAATAGAAGCACGATTTTCAAACGATAAATTTTCCCATTGTGGTTTTGCGTTCAAAGCGGCTTGAATGGCTTGATTGACGTGAGTGCTATCGCCTTCTGAAAAATATCCTAACGTATGCGCATGCTCATAAGGAGGTGAAATTTTTATTTTTTTGTCCGTCAATATTTTTTCTCCACCAATATACATAGGAATTTCAATCGTTTGCGATTTCATTTCTTTGACTGCTTTTTGTAGAGCAATTCTTTCGGGGCTGTTGGGGGCATAATTCAAAACAGGTTCGTTTTTTGCCACAGGAATTTTAAAATTTCCGTTCATATACTAAAAAAATTACAAAGTTTGTATTTATTTTGCAAAGGTAATCAAAAAATATGAAATATTTTATTCTGTGATTAATTTAATGTGATTATGAAATAAAAAAAAGACAACTGCAAAGGTTGTCTTTTTTTTTGATAGTTCTACAAATGTAATGTTTTTGTCTTTTTGAGCGAAGCGAAAAATATACTTTTTCGTTTACAAAATGCCATTTAACAAGCAGTTGCTTCACTTCGTTCAGCAGGACAAAGCCTTATATTAACAGCATTACTTTTTTATTATTTTTTCTTTTTAAAAAGAGATGTAATAGATTGCCAAACTTTAGGTATTTTGTCTGTCCATTGTTTTCCGACTTCTATTTCATAACTTAAAATAGAGGGAATAATTGGAATTGCCAATTTTAATTTTCCGTTTGTAGTAACTTCCATAGAGTTTAATTGTGTTTGGATAGCCTCTCTTTGTGGTAGATTAGCAGGTAAATTATCGCTCAATTCTTCTAAGAAAATGTTTGCTTCACTTGATTTGATTTCAGAAATTTTAGCATACATTTCTTTCATCAATGCTAAATCTTCTTCAGAACGCTGTTGTAAAATCTCAATCAAAAGCGGTTTGTGTGATTCTTCCAAATACGCAAAAAGTTCTTCCATTTTAAGATTTTGATTTTCAAAACCTTTTTTGATTTCTTCTTTTAGTTCTAAAATCAATTTTTTAACTTCATTTTCAGTTATATTTTGGTTTTGATTTTGTACGTTTTTTAAAAATCTCTTTTCGCTGTACGCAATATTTTCCTCACACGCAGTAATCAAATCTTCGTATTCTTGTTTTTTAGATGTATCTCTTGTTACGCTTCGTCTGAGGTTTGTATCAGCAATCATCACATATTCATCAGAAATTTGTTTTTTTAATTCTGTGATAAAACTTTCAGGGATATTAGAAGTAGTCATATTTGAAGTTGTTTTGGGTTCGTTGTTAGATTTAGATGTTGGAATGTCTGGGTTTTTTATGGGTTCGTCAGTAAGTCTATCCAAAAATGCAATGATTTTATCTTTCCAACGTTGAAAATTAAAATTATCACTTCTGCTTATAAATTCATCAACAATTCCATCGAATATACTTTTATCTGTGTTATTCATTGGATAGTTTTTTCTAATTTCTCGCAATAAATCAGGAGTTTGCCCCATAATAGATACCTGAAATTCAGATCTAAAAGTTTCATAATGTTGTAACATATTTTCGATTGGGTTTTTTGTGGGGTTAGTTTTTTTCACTTCAAACTTCTCTTGATGATTAGTTTGGTTTTCTTTTAAAAATATAGGTGGATTTTCTGAAAAATCACAACCATTTTCAGTATATTGTTTGGTAAAGTTTTCTCTGCCTTGCAAATCTAATAAAGTATTATCAAATTTTTGCAATAAATCTTTAGATTCTTCATTGTCATAAAAAACATCAATGTAATTTTTACTTTTTTCTAAACAACCTTCTATTAAAATTAAACCTTTTTCGTCCTCTAATTCTGTTCCATAACGCCACATATTTTCTGTTTTGGCATATTCACGACTACGCACTATGATACTTTGCAAAATACCATAATGCAAAAACGAAAATTGATAACGTACAAAAGTTTTTTTATCTTTCCAAAACCGCAATTGACTATCAGGTTTTGTTTCTGATAATAAAGAAGGTGCTAAATATTTCTTTTCCTCAAAAGGCTTACTTTTCCACGAACCATATTCATTTTTTATTTTTTCTATCTCAAAACAAACTTCGCATTTGAGCATAAAATCAATAAAAAGGCTTTGTTCTGCTGTTGAATAATTTTGCCAAATTACTTTTAAATCTTTACCTGTAAAAATACCTTCTGTTTTTAGGTATGTATGATAAATTTTTTCTCTGTCAAAAAGCGTATAAACAGCCTCGATAGATTTTTTTTGGTCTATGATAATTTGATTACCCAATACAAAAAACAAACCTGTATTATGAAAATATCTTTGTAAAATGTTAATATCTTCTGTATCAGTAAGTTGATTGTCTTCACAAATTTTATGAAAGTCTTGTGTAGAAATCACACCCAAATCATTTTTAGATAATGTATCTTGTAAGTCTTGAATGTGTAATTGTATATTCCACCAAGTTGTCGGAATTTCTGTTGTTTCTTCTTGGCTTTTGATAGCATTTTTAATATATCTTTCGATTTCAAAATGCAAATCTTCAAAACCTTCTTCGTCATTGTTTTGATTTTGAGAATCTGTATGAATTTCACGCAACAAATTATATTTTTCTCTTAATTCATTGATATTAGGTTGTGTAAAAACTTTATGTCCTTCTTTATTGATTTTGGTTTGTATCAATAAAACAGGATTTTTTTTGCCTTCGTGTCGCGCATACTCAAACCAATATTGAATGGGAAAATTTTGATATTGAATACCTTTATCATCTTTGCAATGGTCTTGTGCCTCGGTTTTAAAATCCCAAACCAACAAAAAAAGCCCTTTGGTTTGCATAAAAATCTTATGCGTGGCGTGATAAATGTCCTGCCCACCAAAGTCCCAAATATTGAGTTGAATATAATCAAAATCTACTTTTTTATCTTGTGCTAATTCTTCTAATGCCTTGTGATAAATCTGAATTGCGTGTGTAGATTTTTCATTTTCATCAAATTCATTCAAAAGCCAACGCTTTACCAGACAGGTTTTGCCTACTCGTCCATTGCCAATGATAATTATTTTGGCTTGATATACTTTCACTTTGCCTGATGCCAAATTATGCCAAAAACTACGTAAATTTCCTAATCCATTTTCTTTTTCTTCGAATAAACTTTGAGGTGGATTACCTAATTGATTGTCTTTCAAAACAATATACTCCAAAGCAGGACATTGTAATAAGAGATTTTTTGAAATGGTTTTCAATTGATTCTCCCTCAAATTCAACTCCCTCAACTTCGGCAAATTCCCTTTGATTTGAAAACTTTTGATGTTACTTTGATAAGCAAAAATATATTCTACATTTGGAAAAATAGCCGCATCAATAACTAATTTTTCTATTTCGCTTTGGTTATAACTCAATTCTAATATTTTGACATCAGGCATTTCAAAAGTAGGAAAATCAATCGTTGTAAAATTATTTTTGCTTATATCAATCGCATTGATTTTATTTGCTTTTGCTTCCTGCCATACACTCGTTAAGTCTTTGTTGCTTAGATTTTGTCCGTTTTTATAGAGCCAAGTTTTTTCAATGATTTTCATATTTATTCGCAATTTTCCAAAAATTTAAAACTTTTTGGAAAGGTAATGTTAGATTTAAAACTTTTGGAAAGTGAAACTTGCCTCAAATTTACATACAGAAATTTGATTTTTATAATATATCTCAATTTTTTTTCATTTTTTATAAAAACGCCTCGCTCTTATCTGTGAGGTAAAGGGCTACAAATACTTCCGCTGTTGCCTGTCCACAGGCAACTCCTATTCGCAGAGTTGCCTGTGGGACACCACAGGCAACGGCGAAGGATTAAACACATTCCTTGTTTTTCTATGCCGTTGCCTGTGTCCCACAGGCAACTCATAGAATTCCACTAAATATCGCAATAATGCTTCAAAAAACCAAAATCATCAATTCCTTCTTCATAAAACTTAGCAGATGAATATTTATAACTAACAAAATCTTCAGCCAAATTCCATTTTTTTGCTACTGGATTAAAATGAATATATTGTAATTTTTGCTGTAAAACACTATCTGTATATAAATGAATAGGTAAACTATTACGTTCCCAAAATTGATATTCTCTTTCTCCCGAACTTGATTCAAAATAAGGCAATACTTTTGGGTGATGTATAGTTAAATCGTTTAAAAATTGATGTGCTGTATATTTCATAAAACTTGCATGAGGCATTTCTTTGCCATTCATAGCCAGCATTTTCCAAATGAGATGAATATGATTAGGCATAATGACAAAAGCATATACTTCTATTTTTTCTTTTTCTACTAAGTATTTTAAACTACTAATGATAATATCTTTGTATTTATCAAGTACAAGCAATTTTTGCCAATTTAAGATAGTTGAAGTGTAAAAATACACTTCGTTCAATTCCATTGTTTTAAATTTCATATATTTGTTTTTATTGTTGTTTATACCATTATGCCGTTGCCTTTCACAGTCCACTGTCCGCCGTTGCCTGTGTCCCTCCGCTGTTGCCTGCCGTTGCCCTGTGTCCCACAGGCAAATCTTATTTCCTACCACATTCGCAGAGTTGCCTGTGGGACACAAGGCAACGGCGAAAAATCGTATATTTATATTCTTTTTTGGCTCAAAGTAAGGTCAAATGAACTCTTATAACTGAAAAACTACCACACAACGAAAACCTATGTTGTCGTGCCTATTGACTGCATCGTAGTAGTAACGATAACGAACAGCACAAGCGACTGCATCGTAGAAATAAGAACCGCCACGATTGACAAAGTGAGTAGTGTTACTATCTTTATTAACAGGATTTTTAACTATTTCACGATTTTTCTGATTTTGTTCATCACAAAGTGTATAATAATTACTATCATATTTATCTTCACACCATTCCCATACATTGCCTGTCATATCATAAATTCCTAACTGATTAGGCATTTTTAGACCGACAGGCATAGTTTGTCCAAAAGCACTCTCGTCATACCAAGCATAGTTTTTTAGATGACTTTCGATATTTGTTCCTGCCCATTGATGGTTATCTTTCCAATGAATACCACCTCTGGCGGCATATTCCCATTGGGCTTCTGTGGGCAAAGAGAATTGAGAAGATAACAAAATTTGATTGCATAAACCCAAAAAACTTTGACAATCATGCCAAGATACTCGCTCTACAGGTCTATTTTCTCCTTCAAAACGAGAACATTTTGGATTTAATGAATGTTTTATATTTTTTTTATCCGCTTGCAGTATAACTGCCTGCCATTGGGCTTGCGTAACAGGATATTTAGCTATCCAAAAAGTATCTAATTCAACCTGATGAATAGGTTTGCTACTATCATTATTCCAACTTTCTCCACCCATCTCAAAAATACCACCTTTTACCTCTATAAAATCTATGGTAGTGTTTTCATCGATAGCGATAGTTTTGGTAGTATGATGGTTATTATCTACAATTATCATTTTTGTATTAGGGTTTTTAAAATAAAGGACAAAGATATATAAAAAAAATAAAAAAAAAGTAAAAATCTATAAAAAATTTTGTAGTTGTCCTCACGCCCTCGCTTGTGTCTCACAAGCGAATGTTATAAGGTTGCTTATGAAACACAATTAAAGGCGATTAGATGAAACAAAAGGCAACAACTATTAACTGGTGCAAGCGTCTACGCTTGCACCAAAATAACCTAAATAGTTACAAAATAATTATTTTTCTATCCATAAAAATAATATTAAGTTATTTTTTACGTTATCAGAGCAACAAAAATCCCAAATTAAAATGTATAGCAAAATCTCTTCAACTAAATTTTATTTTTTAGTCGTATATTTTATAGTATATGTATCTACTAAAACCAATGCACAAGATTTACCAAATGGTAAAGGTTGTAAGTTTAATCGTGAGTCTTACGAAAAAGTTGAGTTAATTCCACCTCCCACGCGTGGCGAGCAAGAGGCAATTCCTAAAAAATATTCTCTCAAACAATATGCTCCCGAACCAAGAAATCAAGGTGATTATGGAACTTGCGTGGGCTGGGCTTTGGCGTATTCAGCCCGAACTATTCAACTTGCGAAGCATTATGATTGGAAAAATAGTGCTTTAATTACTGATAATGCTTTTTCTCCTTATTTTTTGTATGAAAAAATTAAAAAAAATAATGACAAAAAATGTAGCGAAGGTACAGAATTATCGGCTGCTTTGGACACTTTGAAACGTAATGGCGTGTTAAAATTCCACGAATACGAACATACTTGCAATGGAAATATCACACAAAGGCACGAAACAAAAGCGGCAGAATATAAAATAAAAAATTATTTGCGTTTGTTTGATTTTGATTCTAAT
>RDXZ01000008.1 GCA_004293265.1 Bacteroidota bacterium
TACAAGACAACATTGCTCTGTTAAATTCACACATTGACACAAGGCAACCTCTAAAAACCTAAAGTAATTTATTTTAAAATAGATTTTTAAATATCATGTACTTTAATTATATTTATGGCATGATAAAAGTATTTAAACGCCAACGTGCTTACGGTTTTTTTGATAATGATTTAAGATTAACAAAACTTACTAAATTGGGCGATCCTCTCGTCAAATTGAAAGAAAAAGTAGATTTTAATCTATTTAAAAGTTTTTTAATGGAAAAGTTATTACCTACAACACAAGAAAATAAAGGTGGAAGACCACCCTATGATTACGTTACAATGTTTAAAATATTGATTTTACAGCGTTATTACAATCTTTCTGATGATAATATAGAATTTCAAATTAATGACAGAATGACTTTTATGCGTTTTTTAGATTTTACGATAGCTGACGATATTCCTGATAGCAGAACCGTTTGGTTTTTTAAAGAAAAATTAATTGATTTAGATTTAATTGAACCGCTTTTTTTAATATTTATTACTCATTTACAAACATTATCTTTGGAGTTAAAAGAAGGTAAAATTATTGATGCTAGTTTTATAGAGGTTCCACGACAACGAAATTCAAAAGCTGAAAACGAGTTGATTAAAAAGGGTGAAATTCCAGAAACATTCATCCAAAAACCTTGTAAATTAGCTCAAAAAGACCTTGATGCTACTTGGACAAAGAAAAACAATTTAACATTTTTTGGATATAAAAATCATGTTAAAGTGGATAAAAAATTTAAAATTATTACAAGTTATCTAACCACAACAGCCTGCGTTCATGACTCCCAAGCACTCGAAAAATTGCTTGACTCTAATGATAATGGTGTAGAATTATATGCCGATTCGGCATATACAGGCGAAAAACAAGAAGCCACAATTAATAGTCATAATATGGTAAATAAAGTTCATGAAAAAGGTGTAAGAAATCATCCACTTACGCAGGATCAAAAGGATAGTAATACTCTTAAATCAAGAACTAGAGCAAGAGTTGAGCATGTTTTTGGTTTTATGGAGGGTTCTATGAATGGAATGTACCTGCACAGCATCGGAATAAAGCGAATTAATGCTGCTATTGGCATGATGAACTTGACTTATAATATGTTTAGAAAATTACAATTAGGATGGTAACCATGGAAAAGCTACGTCAAAAAATGAGATATAGAATATTTAAAGTGCTGACAGTCAGACTTTTATGAAAATATAAAATGCAGACTTGAAATTGAAAATTTTATAACGAAATTGACTGAAATTAATAAAAGGGTTTTTAGAGGTTACCTTATGTTTTTTACAAATTTTAAAAGATATAAATTAGAATCAAACAATTATTTCTTGAAATAATCAAAAAAAACAATAACAAGAAAAACATGATATCGCTCAACGAACTTGTTGCTACTTCTGCTTCAAATCGCTTATTTCTTCGTATTGGCATTTGGTCTCTGGATTATGTTAACAAACTCTAATACGTGACGTTGCATATTCAACGAATAGTTATCAATCATACTATTATATAAATGATATGCAGAAT
>RDXZ01000190.1 GCA_004293265.1 Bacteroidota bacterium
TTGAATTTGATAGGGGGTGTGGTGTGAGGTTTTTTTATAACTTGTATATCAAACCAAAAAATACGCCCAAACCAACGCCTTTTCCACTCTCCGAGTGGTAAAGTCTGGAGACTTCTATCAATACAAGGCACAAGTTTCCGCTGCGCTCAAACTTGCGCCAGTTTTACTTTTTTTTATATACTTAAACCAGTTGGCGGAAAAGAAAATTGAAAAATATCTTAAAATATCTGAAACTTTTTTGAAATATAAATCTTATAAAAATTGCACTTTTTTAATATCAATAAAAAATATTATATTGAGAAAAAGGGGATTGAGTAAGGTGTGTTTTCCAAGCAAAATAAATTAAAAAAATCAAAATACAAACTTTTTTCGTTGAAAAGTGTTTTAAAGGTATAGTTTAATATTATACTTCTATTTATTTTTTAAATTTTATGAATACATTATCAATTTTTTCTCAAAAACATATATTTTCTATGCGTTTATTCTTCATTTTTCTTGTAACAATTTCATTTTTTTTGTTCAATAGTTGTGCAATTATAAGACCGGGAGAAGTGGGAGTAAAACAAAAATTAGGACGAATAAAAAGTGGAGTTTTAAAACCCGGTGTGTATGGTATTAATATTTTTACAACAAAAATGTTAAAAGTTCCGACCCGCACTATTAATTTGCCTGTTACTTTGGAAAAACTACCTTCCAAAGAAGGTTTGAATGTAGATTGTGAATTGGCTGTTCTTTTTCATATCAAACCTGAAAACGCAATTCAGATTATAGAAAAAGTAGGTTTGCGATTTGGAGAAGGTATTATTTTGAGTGTGTTGCGTTCGGCGGCGGCGGATATTACTTCGCACTTTTTTGCCAAAGATTTGCACACGTCTGAAAGAACAAATATCGAAAAAGCGATTGCCCAAAAAATGACAGAAATATTAGGTGATAGAGGTTTTGTGGTCGAATCAGTGTTATTAAAAAGTATTCAATTGCCTAATAATCTTTCAAAAGCAATAGAAGAAAAATTGGAAGCAGAACAACAATCACAAACAATGAAATTTGTGTTAGAAAAACAAAAACAAGAAGCAGACCGCCAAAAAATTGAGGCTGAAGGTATCAGAGATGCCCAAAAAATCGTTTCAGAAGGTTTAAATGAAATGATTATCAAATATAAAAGTTTGATTGTGTTTGAAAAATTATCAACTTCTCCTAATACAAAAGTGATTATCACAGACGGGAAAACACCAATGCTTATCAATGATGGAAAATAATTTTTTTATTGTTTTAAGAAAAAAAAGTTTAAAAATTTTGGTTTTTGTTAAAAAAATACGTATATTTGCATAAACATTTGAAACGTTTTGAATGTTATCATCACAAAATAAATATATCACTCTTAAAAAAATAAGAATATGGCAGGTTTAAACAAAATTAGTTTAATTGGGCATTTGGGTAGAGACCCTGAGATGAGAGAATTTTCTGGTAACAAAGTTTGCAGTTTTTCTTTGGCTGTTACCGAAAAATATACGGATAGAGAAGGAAAATTAGTCGAAAAAACAGAATGGTTTAGCGTTTCTTTTTGGAGTAATTTAGCAGATATTCCGATGAGATACCTCAAAAAAGGTAATCAGGTATATATAGAAGGAAAATTAAGTTCAAGAGAATATTTGGACAGAGAGGGAAAAACTCGATTTGCTTTGGAAGTAAGGGGGCAAAATATTACACTTTTAGGTGGAAATCCTGAAAATACTACCGCACAAAATAATGCCAACACCATGCAACAAGCACCACCTCAAAAACAAGTCAGTGAGCCTTTGCCTGCAGATATGACTCCTTCTGACACCAATGGTGAGGATTTACCTTTTTAAATTTTTAGAACATACAAATCACGTAAAGTAAGTTTTGCGTGATTTTTTTTTGATATTTTATGTATTTTTTTAGTTTTTAACGTTATTATTCTAAATTATTTTTAAATGTAAAACTAAAATATATGAAGCATTTATTTTTTTGTTTGTTGTTTTTTTTTGTTATTTTTTCTACTTTTGCACAAGTAGGCAAAAAATATCCGTCTATGTCTGGTGATAATTTGACAGGCAAAGAAATATCAATTCCGATGAGCAATGGAAAAGTTACTTTGGTTGCGATTGCTTATTCAGAAGATGCCGAAGAATATCTAAAAGCATGGAGACAACCACTTTTTGATTTATTTATTCAAGCGCCAGGCACTAATTTGTTCGATTTTGAGCCTTATGATGCTAATATTAAATTTGTCGTTTTATTGACTGGTGCAAAAAGAATCGTATCAGGAAAAGTAAAATCTAAATTGGAGGAAAATGTGAAACCACATTGGAAAGAGCATATTCTGGTTGTAAAAGGAAAAAGCCTCGAAAGTTTTCCTGATTTAGCATTAGGAACAAACAAAGAAGAAAGAAAATTACCTTATTTTTATTTGTTGGATAAAAATGGAAAAATTGTTTATCATACTTCAGGCAAATATTCAAAACAAAAACAACAAGAAATCGATGGACATTTACAAGAAATGTTAGGCGATAATCAATTTGATAAAAGTAAAAAAGAAAAACCAAAAGATGATAAAAAAGACGACAAAAAAGAGGATAAAAAAGGGAAGAAAAAATAGTTTTTTGACACGAGTTTCGGATAAAAACCATAAAAAAATCGTAACTATTTAGGTATAGTTATAAAATTATTATTTTGAACTTCGTGCAAGCGTTCACACTTGCATCAAAATAACCTAAATAGTTACAATTTTCTTATTTATTTCAAAAAAAATTCAAAAAAAAGTGTATATTTCAAAACTTTCTCTTTTTCAGTTTAAAAACTACGAAACGCTTGATGTTGTTTTTGAACCAAAAATTAACTGTATTGCAGGTGAAAATGGTGCAGGCAAGACCAATTTGTTAGATGCTTTGCATTATTTATCGATGAGTAAAAGTTATTTTTTGAATACTGACTCACAAAATATTTTACACAACCAAAATATGATGATGATAAAAGCAAATTTTCATAATACAGAAGAAAATTTTGAAATTTATTGTGCAATACAAACAGGACAAAAGAAAATTTTGAAAGTAAATGATGTTCTTTATTCAAAAATAACCGAACACATTGGGCGTTTTCCTGTGGTAATGATTGCACCCAGCGACCAAGATTTGATAGCAGAGGGCAGTGAAGATAGGAGGCGTTTTTTGGATAGTTTAATATCTCAGATTGATAGCCAATATCTACAAAACTTAATTCATTATAATCATTATTTAGCACAAAGAAATGCTATTTTGAAACAAAATACAACCATAGATAATACTTTAATAGAAATGTATGATAAATATTTATTAAATTTTGGAGAAAAAATTACACAAAAAAGGCAATTGTTTATGGAAGAATTTTTACCTATTTTTCAAAAAAATTATGATTTTTTGACGCAAAAAAAAGAAAAATGTCATTTTGAGTATAAAGCCGATTTTTTATTGAAAGATTTTAAAAATAAATATTACCAAGCATTTCAAAAAGATGTCATGTTAAAAAGAACAACTTTTGGTACACACAAAGACGATATTGTTTTTTTTATTGATAATTATCCACTAAAAAAATACGGCTCACAAGGGCAACAAAAATCTTTTTTAATTGCTTTAAAATTAGCACAATATGAAATCATTTACCAAAAAAAACAATTCAAACCTATTTTATTATTAGATGATATTTTTGATAAATTAGATGATTTTAGGATTCAACAACTCATAAAATTAGTCAATAACGAAACCTTTGGACAAATTTTTGTTACAGATGCTCGCCCAGAACGCACTTCTCAAATCTTTGCTACTATCGAAATAAAACCTGCTATTTTTACTATCCAAAATGGAAAATTGATATAGTTTGGTTCTGCTAAATTTTATACGATTTTTTTATATTGAGCAATGATAGCACATATTTATGGTGCAAAATTTGGGACTTTTGATTTTATTTCTTAATTTTGCGTTTGCAATTTATTATTTTTTATAAGCAAAAACAAAAATAATAAAACTCATTTCAATCTCTATCAATCATCAAAAAAATGAAAATCACACTTATTGGTTACGGAAAAATGGGCAAAGTAATCGAAAATATTGCCTTAGAACGTGGACATACTATTGTGCATAAAATTGACTCCTCTAATCTTACTCAATTACAACAAATCAACACAGAAAATACTGATGTCGTGATAGAATTTACACAACCTGAAAGTGCTATCAAAAATATTTTAAGTTGCTTTGATAAAAAAATTCCTGTCGTTTGTGGCACAACAGGCTGGCTGAACGAATGGGAAAATATCAAAAAAATATGCGAAGAAAAAAATGGAACTCTTTTTTATGCGTCTAATTTTAGCGTTGGAGTAAATATTTTTTTTCATCTGAATAAAAAATTAGCACAAATTATGAATAATTTTTCAAATTATGCTATACATTTAGAGGAAATTCATCACAAAGAAAAAAAAGACGCACCCAGCGGCACCGCTATCACCTTAGCCGAAGGAATACTCAATGAAAATACAAAAAAAATAAAATGGGTAAAAGACAAAACCTCACTCGAAAACGAATTGGCAATAGTATCTTTGCGAGAAGAAAATGTACCCGGCACACATAGTATTTTTTATGATTCATCAGAAGATACTATCGAAATAAAACATACAGCACATTCTCGAAAAGGTTTTGCAATGGGTGCAGTGATAGCCGCCGAATTTTCAAAAGATAAAAAAGGAATTTTATCTATGCAAGATTTATTGGCGTTTTAAAAAAATAAGTGATTTAATTTTTGGACTAATTGTTTTGATTTTATCAAATTATCAACATCAAAAATAAATGATAAGTATGTTATTGTCTTATTTAAAAAAAAAATAGTTATTTTTTAACATCTAAAAATGAAAAAAATAATTATTTTATTACTAATTTTGCAAAAGTTATCTAAAAAATATTTTAAAATGAAAAAAATAATTATTTTTTTGTATTGTTTGGCTATTATTCAATTTAATTTTGCTCAAACTCCAAAAGTCGCTCCCCGAAATACTTCCAAATTTGAACAATTAGGTACACAATTGCCCACTCCTAATACATATCGTGCCGCTGACGGCTCGCCCGGACACGAATATTGGCAACAAAAAGCTGATTATAAAATCAAAGTTGTGCTTGATGACAAAAATCAAAGCGTAAAAGGTTCAGAAACAATTACTTATTATAACAACTCGCCTTCTGATTTGCAGTATATTTGGTTACAATTAGACCAAAATCTATTCAAAAAAGAATCTGATAGTTATAAAACTGCGGATTTTGGATTGGGTGAAAATATGCCTTTTCAAATGATGAGTCATATTTTTAGTCAATATTCTAAAAAAGGATATGAAATTTCGAATGTAAAAGATGAGAAAGGACAACTTTTAACTTATACAATCAACAAAACAATGATGCGCATCGATTTACCAAAAACCTTAAAAGGAAAAGGTGGTAAATTTACTTTCTCTTTAGATTGGTTTTCATTTATTACAGAAGTGAAAAAAGAGTTTGGACGAGGCGGTTTCGAATATTTCCCTAATGATAAAAATTATTTGTATGAAATGGCTCAATGGTTTCCAAGAATGGCGGTTTATGATGATGTAAACGGCTGGCAAAACAAACAATTTTTGGGACAAGGTGAGTTTGCATTGACTTTTGGTGATTATGAAGTAGAAATTACTGTTCCTGATGACCATATAGTCGCTTCTACAGGTGAATTGCAAAATCCTACCAAAGTATTGACCGAAAATCAACTAAAAAGATGGAAACAAGCCGAAAATAGTGATTCTCCTGTTTTAATCGTTACACAACAAGAAGTAGAATTAAACGAAAAAAATACACCCAAAGGAACAAAAACTTGGATTTATCACGCTAAAAATGTAAGAGATTTTGCTTTTGCCAGTTCAAGAAAGTTTATTTGGGACGCAATGGTAACAAAATTGAATGGCAAAAAAATATGGTCAATGTCTTATTATCCCAAAGAAGGAAATCCATTGTGGGGACAATATTCTACCAGAGTAATTGATTTGACTTTAAAAATATATTCAAAACATACCATTGATTATCCTTATCCTGTGGCTATTTCTGTTCACGGACCTGTTTTTGGTATGGAATACCCAATGATTTCGTTTAACGGAGGCAGACCTGCATCAGACGGAACGGTTTCGAATGGTGTCCGTAATGCAATGGTTTCAGTAATTATTCACGAAGTAGGACATAATTTTTTTCCAATGATTATCAATTCTGACGAAAGACAATGGTCGTGGATGGACGAAGGTTTGAATACATTTATGCAGTACATCACAGAGTGCGAAGTACCCAAACAAGAATGGGCAAAAAAAGATTATCCTGTTTCTTATCCTTCTTCACGCGGTTTGGCTTCCAAAATTGTGAACTATATGAACAGTAGCCCCGACCAATTAGTACCAATTATGACCAATTCAGAATCAATTATTCAGTTTGGAAACAATGCCTACGGCAAACCTGCCACTGCTTTAAATATTTTGAGAGAAACAATTATGGGGCGTGAATTATTTGATTTTGCTTTCAAAAAATATGCACAACGTTGGGCTTTCAAACATCCACAACCCGCAGATTTGTTCCGAACAATGGAAGATGCCTCTGCTGTTGATTTGGATTGGTTTTGGAAAGGTTGGTTTTATGGCACCGAACCTTGTGATATTTCGTTAGAGGAAGTCAATCTTTATACAACTAAAAAACTATCTGCCGAAGGCGTGTTTCCAAGTAAAGTTTTCAAAGAAAATGCTTGGGAAGATATGATGGCAAGAATGGAAAAAAATGGTATTCAAATCTCTCCCGAAGAAAAAAATGGTGTCAATGATAAAAAATATTTTTATGAGTTAAAATTCAAAAATGTAGGTGGATTGATTATGCCTATTTTGATTGATATGCAATTTAAAGATGGCAGTGTAGAAAGCGTACGAGTTCCCGCTGAAATTTGGCGACAAAATCCACAAGAAGTTAAAAAAGTTGTTAGCACAGACAAAGAAGTTGTTCAGTTTACAATTGATTCAAAACTCGAAACGGCAGATGTAGATATTAAAAATAAAGAAAATTCGGTTATTATAAACAAGCCAAATGTTTTTGATAGCAAAGAAATTGTTGTTTCCAGCAGCCCCGCTGAAAATCTGAGCCCCAATGGCTGTATTGAATTCAGTAGCCTCAGCTTCGGTGAGTCTAACAGGATTTTTAGCGGGGTCTGTTGTACTCGTGAGCCTTCTATTGTTGTTTGTCACCACAGGGAACTGGTCTACGTATGGAATGGTAGCGATCACTCCTTTGGAATTAGGTACCGAAAGCAAACTATCAATCACAGCGGTGATGTTTGCTTTAAATGTTTCGGTTGAAACCAAAGCGGTAGTGCCTCCACTTGTTGCATATCGAAGTGCATCTGTATAACCTAACCAAACTGTGAAAAAGCTTCCACCTCTCAACTTGGCTTCGTGCGCTATTCCTTTGGTAGTAGCCTCATCCACTATCCTATCATAGTATGGTTTTGGGTTGTTAAAATTATTTCCAGAAGAAACAGAAGGTGTATTGATATTGGAA
>RDXZ01000191.1 GCA_004293265.1 Bacteroidota bacterium
GATAGAAATTTATTTTTGAAAATATAAATTAACGAAAAAAAATAACGAAAAAAAATTAATATTTATATGCTAACACATAAACGCTGAGTTGTCGGTGGTTGAAAAGTGCAAAAATGAAATATTAACAAAAAAATAAATTTTACTGCACTTTTCGACACACCGACAACGGCGAAAGCAACAGAAAGTAAAAAAGGAGTTTTTTTTTGGTAACTTCACAACATCAAAATCACAATAAAATCGCTTGTTTTTCGTTCTAAGTAAAATATGATAAAATATGCAAATTTTACAAAAAAATCAATCTCAAAACCAACTTTCTGCCTTTTTAGCCAAACAAAAAACCGAAGAAAATAATCTACAAATAGAAAATAGACAGCAAAATGGTATATTTTTTACGCACAATCATAATACAATAGACGAAATTCTTGCTATCATTGATTTTTCAACGATTGAAAATAAAAAAATATTAGAACCTGCTTGTGGATATGGTATTTTTATTATTCGTATTTTAGAAAAAGTTTATGAACAAAATAACAATAAAGATTTTATTATAAATTTTATTTCAAACAATATTATTTTTAATGATATTGCTATTGAAATGATAGAAAAAACTAAAGAAAATATCAAAAAAATATTTTTTAATTGGTTTCAGGAAGAATACAAAGATGTTTTTCAAGGTTTTGTATCTGATTTTACCCTCAAAAACACCAGCCAAAACGAAGATTTATTTGCCATAAAAAATACAATTATTTTAGAAAAGTTTTACAATCAAATTGATTATATTGTAGGAAATCCACCTTATATTTCGTTGTATGGACGCAGAGATAAAAAACAAAATGAACAGCAAAGAATAGATTATTTGAAAAATTATGCACAGTTTCCTAATACAGTAAAAAATGGAAAAATTAACTTAGTAATGCTTTTTTTGGAACATTCTTTATGTTTTTTGAAAGAAAATGCAAAAGTAAGTTTTATTATTGATATATCTTTTTTTGAAACTGCCTACCAATACACCAGAAAGTTTTTATTAGAAAAAGCACATATTCAAAAATTAATTACTAACATACAAGATTTTGAAGTAACGAGCGGACAGATTATCATTCAATACGCTAAAAATAATTTAGATAGTGAAAAAAACACCTTAATATTGGATAAATCTACACAAAAATCTCACACAATTAACCAAAAAATATGGCAAAATCCAAATGATGAATACAAATTTAGACTAAATTTTGACGAAGAAACCAAAAAAATAATACACCAAATAAAATCTAAAAATGATAAAACTATTTTACAAACTTATCCAAATAAAAATCTGCGTACTTGTGCTATGTTATTGGATATGGAAGACAAATTTACAAAAAAAAATAAAAATGATTTTTCTGAAAATATCCTTATTTTTCCTTATTATCAAGGCTCAAAAGCCTTGTCAAAAAAATATGATACATTAAAATTTGAAAAATTCTTTGGGTATGACAAAAATTTACAAGACAACATCAATGATGAACTTAAAACAGAATTAGCGCTTAAAGGTATTAAAAATAAAAAAAGAATTGGATTAGGTGAGGCTATTATTTATGAAAATCCAAAAATTTTTATTCGCCAATCTGCCAAAGAAATTATTGCTTCTATTGATTATGATAAAAGTTCAGCCAACAACAGTCTATATATTTTTTCTTTACGTGATAATTCTGAAAATTCTATATTTACATTAAAATATATTTGCGCATGGTTGAATAGCAATTTGATGACTTTTTTTGCACAAAAACAAAATATTATTCGCTTCGCAAAAGGGAAACAACCACAAATAAAAATCGCAGATTTGGGTACAATTCCTTTGCCCAATGATAAAAAATTACAAGAAAAACTTGTATTTTTTTGTAGTCAAATAATTGATTTACAAATAGATAAAGAAGTTTATAAACAAAAAATCAATGAATTAGTGTATCAATATTATAATATAGAAGAAAATGATATTATTTTTATAGAAAAAAGTATTAAAGAATTTTAATTTTTTGCTCTTGTTTTTCATTTTCCAATAATAATTCATCAATTGTGATTTGCTTATAAATAATTCCTTTTTGTATTTGTTCCAATTCTTTTTGGGCTTTTTTCAAACGTCTTTCAAAAGATTCTTTCTTTTTTTGAGCCAAAAAAATAATAAATTCCTCGCGAGTGCGATACACAGGAGGCTGTGCATAATTCACTTGTAATTGATTAGCAGGCGTAATTCTGACGCTTGGGCTAATATCTTTTAGAAAATATATTTTTGTAAATTGATTATCTTTTTGTACAAAATTCAGAATTTCATTACTTCCTTCATAAAAAACAAAAATATATGCCAAATAAAAATGCCCTTTTTCAATCAATGAAATAATTTTATCAGGAGTACCACTATCAGGGTTACTATCTTCATTGGCAATATTTACCGCTTTAAAATCAATCCAAATCAATTCGCTGTGATTTTTAAAATTAAAAAATGTTTCACAGTCATAAGGATTTTTAGTTTTTCCTATGGGTGAGGTTTTTGAGTTTTGGAAATAATGATGATTTTGGGTTTCTTCCACAAATTTTTGTTCTAAAAATTTTGAAATAGCATCACCTTGTCTTTCGCCTTTTTTTACTTGAATAGGTAAATTTGGATTTTTAGCAATAATATTTTCTATAATTTTTGTTAATTCATTGATAATCAAACCTTCAAAATCTTTTATTTCCATTTTTTTTACTTTTTTCTTGCAAATATAAAGATTTTAATGAAAACAAAAGAGAAAATGAGAAAGGTTTTTATTTTTTTGGAAGCAGTAAAAAATATGTATAAAATTGAATTTAAAATGATATTTTTTTTATAACTTTGTGAAAAAATAAAATAAAACTATGAAAGTTATACAAGTTTCTGACAAAATAATTGTTATAGAAAATTTTTTTTCAGATGAAGAATGTCAAAAATATATTGATTTAAGCGAAAATTTAGGCTATGAAGTGGCTAATATAGACACAGGTAAAATAGTGCTGGAAGTAAGAAACAACGAAAGAGTTTTTTATAAAAGTGAAGATTTAGCCCAAGAAATCTATGGACGTGCAAAACCACATTTACCTTCAAAAATAGGTAATTCTCAACTTTGTGGTCTAAACGAATTATTTAGATTCTATAAATATCAAAAAGGTCATAGATTTAAAGGACATCAAGACGGAAATTTTATACGAAATGAAACAGAAGCAAGTTATTTGACATTTATGATTTATTTGAATGAAGGCTATGAAGGTGGGCATACTATTTTTAGAGAACACAATATAACTCCCAAAAAAGGAATGGCATTAATTTTTCATCATAAATTATACCACGAAGGAGATGAAGTATTGAGTGGAATAAAATATGTATTACGCAGTGATGTAATGTATCAGTTGGAAATCAAAATGTAATTTAGTGATTTTTAGATATATTCCAGCACTCTATTAAGTGAAGGATTTTACTAAAAATTGTATCAATGACTTTAGCCTGTTGTGATTGTTTTTGGAAACAACAGGCTAAAAGCCCGGTGGTACGCTTTCTTATTGATAGTATAATAGCCTGACTCTGAACATAACTATTCACACAAAATTTTTAGCGTAAGTAATTTTTTATAAAATATTTTGATTTTTAACAAAAAACCACTACTTTTGCACAAAAAATATTTACGAAAAATGATAAAACCAATCAAAATTTTTTTATTGTTAATATATATTGGCATATTTTTAGGTACTTTGGCGGCGGTAGGGCAATATTTAGAAACATTGACTTCGATTAAAATTCCAAAAATTACTCAATTGTTTGAGAATAGAAAAGAAGATAAATATGCTGATATTAGCAAAATACAAAACGAATTTGAAAAAAATAAATCTACTAATCACACAAACGAAACCTCAAAAAATAAAAAAAATGAAGATAATTCTGACAATTCTTTTGTGTATGTGCCTGATTCTTTGAAAATAAATCCAAAATTAAGAATACAATTTCCAGAAGGAAAAGAAGATTTATTAGAAAATTTTTTTGAAGCCTTAGATAATTTGAAAAAAAATAAAGACACAATGGTACGCGTCTTGCATTTTGGAGATTCTCAATTAGAAGGGGATAGAATTACCGCTTATATGCGCGAAAAATTCCAAACTTCTTTTGGCGGTTCAGGTGTGGGTTTATTGACAATTGTAGATAAATTGGCTACAAAAGGCACTATTTTACAATCTACAAAATCAAATTGGTTGCAATCTGTAATGTATGGTTATAAATATAATCCCAATGTTTCAAATTTTTATGGAGTTTTAGGTGATTATTACAAAATGTATGTGCCTAATCCGCCTGCATGGACAAAATCTTCCGTTACTTATACCAAATCGCCTTTGGGAACGCCTTATCAACAAAAAGTAGAAAAAATAAGAGTGTATTACAGAAATCCAAATGCACCTTTTGAAATTTCGTTGAACATAGGAGAAAAAGAAATTACGAAACAAAAAATTGAAAAATCGAGTAATTTAGGCGTTTTTTATCACGAACTATCAGAACCTTTTGAAAAAATAAACGTAAGTTTTGGCACAAGTTCACAAAGCCCTGAGATTTATGGTGTGGCTTTGGATAGCAAAGTTGGAATTATGTTTGATAATATTCCTCTGCGGGGAAGTTCGGGGGTAGAATTTTCACGTATCCCAAAAAAACATTGGCAACAACAGTTAAAAACGATGAATGTAAAATGTATGATTATGCAATTTGGTGTCAATATTGTTCCTAATCCCTTGCCTGATTATCAATTTTATGAAGATGAATTTTATACACAATTAAAATATTTAAAATCTATCGCACCAGAAGTAAGTATTTTAGTAATTGGTGTGTCTGATATGTCAAGAAATATCAATGGAGAATACCAAAGTTATCCAAATATAGAAAAAATACGAAATGCTCAAAAAAATGCCGCCTTTAAGGCAGGTTGTGCTTTTTGGGATTTATATGAGGCAATGGGAGGTAAAAACTCTATGCCTGCTTGGGTTTTTGCGAAGCCCGAAGCCTTAGCCACTAAGGATTTTACGCACTTTACAGCAAAGGGTGCTGGAGTTGTTTCTGAAATGTTATATAAAGCCTTAATGACAGAATATGATGCCTATCACAAATTTTTTAATTAGTTGGTATGTGGGTTTGATAGTTGTGTTCAATCCATTAGAGGATAAAATTCCTCAACCAAAATATACCTTAGAACAAAAATATAAGTTTGTTAAATACACTGAAAATCGTATTTATACTTCAAATAATACTGCCTTATTAAAATTAAACGAGGCTTTTGATGCTTTGATAAAAGGCAAAAGAAAAAAAGTAAATATTGTTCATTTTGGAGATTCTCACATTCAAGCCGATTATTTTTCGGGTGAAATGCGTTCTCATTTTAACGATGAAAAATTGTTAGGAAACGGAGGACGTGGTTATTTGTTTCCTTGTTCGATGGCAAATACAAGCAATCCACACAATATAAAAGTCAGTTATAAAGGCGTTTGGAATGGTTGTAGAAATGTAGAATTATATAAATCTTGCTCTTGGGGATTGAGTGGAATGACCTCTACTACCAGCAACACAGATGCCTCATTTACAATTGACCCCAATTTATCACAACAATCACATAATTATGAAATTACGCGTGTAAAAGTTTATTATCAAGTAAACAATAAAAATTCTTACTACGTAAAATTATTGTTACCCAATGGAGTTTTATATCCTGTACGTTTAGATGCTGATGGCTATGCAGAATTTATTTTGCCAAGTGCTGAAAAAAAAATTACGATTGGTTTAGAAAAGCGATTTGACCACCAAAATTTCTTTACTTTAGAAGGAATTTCTTTTGAAAATGATAACAAAGGCGTTCAATACAATGCAGTGGGAGTAAATAGTGCAACAGTGCCTTCTTTTTTGAAAATGCCAAAATTTGAAAGCCATTTGAGAAGTTTATCGCCTGATTTAGTCATTATTTCTTTGGGAACAAACGATGCTTACACGCCTTATTTTAATCCTAATCAATATAAAATGAATTTGGCAAGATTGATTCAAAAAATAAAAAATGCTTCTCCAAACGCATCTATTTTATTGACTACGCCAAACGATTGTGCTTTGTATGGACGTTTCAATAAAGCCAATCAAGAGGCGGTGCGTGTGATTTTAGAATTAGCCAACGAATCAAATTGTGCAGTTTGGGACTTGTTCAATATTATGGGCGGTTTGGGTTCTATTAACCAATGGTTAGGAGCAGGACTTTCTGCGCCTGATAGAATACACTTGAGCGGAAAAGGATACAGACTACAAGGAGATTTATTGTATGATGCCTTAGTGAGTGCTTATGGTGATTATTGTAGAAAAAACAAAAAATAATTATAAAACGACTTAATTTTGGTGCAAGCATGGACGCTTGCACGAAGTTGATCAATAAAACATATTATTTTAGTTAAAAAAAATTTGTGCAAGCGTCATCACGTTTGCACAAAAAATAACGAAGGAACTATAACAATATAATATCATCAACCAAATCTTCTCCTGCAAATTGATTAAGATTAAATAAAATAGTAGTTTTATTCATCAATAATTCGTTTTTGAGTGCCGCAGATTCAATTTTAACATATATTTTTCTATCTTTGATTTGTAATTTTTCGGTTCTTCGAAGTACATTTTCGCCCAAAGTTTTTTCCCATGCCTCAAAAATAGAAATTTCTCCAAATTTTTCTTTAAATTTAAGGGTATTGACCATACCACTTAATACATTTTTGATAGAATTAGTTTCTTGTTGGTATAATTTATTTTTATTTTCCCATTCAAATTGGTAGTCATTCATAATCAATGTTTTATGTGTTTTTTCTCATTTTCTATGTAAATGTAAAATTTAAAAATAAAAAAACCTAATTTTTTAACAATTTTATTAAAAAAAATTATTTTTTATTTTTTCTTAGAAAAATAATACAACTAAAACATATAAAAATACGCAAAGGAATAAAAATTAAATAACATATCACAATTTTAAGACAAGGTGGCATAAATGTTACCGCTGGACATATTTTTTATTGATGTATTTTTGACGTTACCAAAAAGAATTTATTTTTTCAATTCCTTTCTAATTTGTTTTATTTCAGCAATTGATAACTTTGTAACATCAGAAATAAACTCATCATCAAAACCTTTTTCAATCAGATTAATAGCAACTTGTTTTTCTGCTACTAACTTTCCATCTTGAAAAGAAGTTTTGAGAGAATTATGTAAATCTCGATAATCTTGTAAACTTTGTTGATAAGCAAGTTTGTCTTGATTGGTCAATTTTGCTTCGTTGGCAGTTTCAAATACTTTCATAAATATATCTTCTTTGAATGATTGTGGAACTTCTGATAATTTTGATAAATTTTTGAGTAAATAAAGCCATTTTTCATAGTGTGTTTCTAATTCGTCTATTTTTTTGTTGAAATTTGGCATCTCTACAAAAACATAACGTAATTTTTC
>RDXZ01000192.1 GCA_004293265.1 Bacteroidota bacterium
AAAGTTCAGACAAAAAGCCTTCTAAGACCACAAAATTAGCCTTATCACGCAAGAGCCTTTTGATAGCCCAATCAAAACGAATTAGTTTTTTGCTCATAGAGTTTTTTGGTTTTTAAATTAAAATTAATGCAAAGATACGAAAAAAAATACAAATAAAGTAATAAAATAACAAAAAACACACTTCTTTTTTTGAATTATTTTTGTGTTTTACTATCGTTTATTTTCAAAAGAAAAAGGAGTAACAAAAAGGTTATTCATTTTTCCAAATTGGTTTTCTTTTTTCTACAAATGCTTTAATTCCTTCTTGTGCATCTTGAGTTTGAATACATTGCTCAAACATTTGTTTTAAAAACTTTTGTTTGTCTTGCGTTTCGATGGCTCTCATTTCATCAAAGGCTTTCAAGCCCAAACTAATCGCAGCAGGAGAATTTTCATTTAAAGGTAAAATTATATTTTGGGTAATAAATTCATCAATTTCTGACTCGGTTTCTACCAAATCTGTCAAAAAACCAATGTTTTTACATTCTAAAGCCGATAAAGTTTTGCCTTTCAAACACCAATCGATGACCAAACGCATAGAAATATTTTGTAACAACAAAGACATCACTTGAAATGGAAAAAGACCTCTTTTGACTTCGGGCAAACTAAACTTTGCGTCTGATGTTCCCACTGCATAATGCGCACTTCCAACCAACAAAAAACCACCTGCATACACAGGAGCGTGAATACGCATAATGGAAGGTTTGTGTAATTTAACAAACATTTCACCCAAAATAATTTCTTTTTCTGTATTAGGAATAGTTGAATGATTGGCTTCTTCTTGCCCTTTCATTGCTTTTAAATCCATTCCAGCACACCAAACATTACCTTTTGCCCCCAAAACAACTCCCCAAATATTTTTTTGATGATGCGCATAACTCAACGCAAAAGCAAGCTCTCGGATAAGTGTAGGCGAAAGTGCATTTTTTGCTTGGGGACGATTGAGCATAATATGTAAAAAATTATTTTCAGTTTTAAGTTCTAAATAAGCAAAAGTATGCGTATCAAATTGTTGAATTTCCTCAATAGAATAGTACATTTTTTATGGAGTTTAATAGGTATATTAATTGTTTTATCTTGGCAAAAATAATTTTTTTTTTTCACTTTGCCAAAATAAATATTTCTTTTACAAAAAAATATTATCAATCATTGGCAATCATTGAAGTAATTGATAAAAAAATATTGACAAAAAATAAAAAAATATTTAAAAAAAATATATCTTTGCAACCTAAAAAACTACCGTATTCATTTTTTAAATCTATGACAAATATATTCAACCGAAATCCTTTGGCAGATTCATTATTATCTATCCAAAATTTTACAAATGTTCAAAGAGGTTATTTTTTCTATTTCAGAACAATGTGTTTGCGTATGCAGGCAAGATTTGTTGAGTTGATAGATGTAAACGAAATGCCACAGGTTTTTTTACATGGCAATCCTCATATCGAAAATTTTGCTATCGTGAAACAAGGAGCAGGAATGGTCGATTTTGACCGCTCACGTTTGGGTCCTTATGCGTGGGATTTGGTACGTTTTTTATGCTCTTTGTCTTTAAAAAGGAAAAAAAAAGATGATAATTTTTTGTCATCAAGAGTATTGCAATATTTTTTAGAAGGCTACAAACACGGATTAAATTCTAACGAAAAAAAATATAAATCTTTAGCTGATTTTTTAAATCTAAAAAAAGTAAATTGGAATATAACTACCACAGAATACTTAAAAAAAGATGACAAATGGGCAAAAAAATTACGCCAAAATCCTATTGATTTAAACGATAATTGGTTAAATAATCTATTGAAATGCTATTTAGAAAGTAGAAACGAAATTCATTTGTTGGAAAATTATGAAATTGAAGAAGCAGGGCATGCTTTGGGTTCATTGGGTAATCAAAGGGCTTTATTAGTCCTAAAACCAAAAAATTTGGAAAGCAAATTAGATAAAATTTTATTAGATTTGAAAACAGTTTATCAAGATAATGACAACGATTTTTTTAAAAATCCTGTGGTACATCATGGAGAAAGAATGATTTTAGCCTCTGATTTATATGCGCCTAACTTGGAAGAAAATATGGGCTTTTTTACTTATCAAAATCAACAATATTGGGGTAGAAAAGTACCTACAATTGCCATCAAAATCAAAGGTTATTTGTCAGAAATTCGCCAAATTGATGTCGCATATTGTGTAGGAATGCAACTTGGACGTGGACATCAACTATCTATCAAAAATGCAGAAACTAAAGATATTTCGTTGCATTTAGAACAAAATTTTGAAACTTTGGTAAAAATTGGTAAGCAAATGAATGATGAAATAATGGCTGGTCATCAACAATATTTAGCGCAATTAGCACAACAAAAAAATATTGTAACTCCTCCAAAAATCAAAGAAAAAGAAAATATTGCCAAGAAAAAGAAAGGAAAATGAATGAATAACTAACTTTTAGAAAGTTCTAAACTTTCCAAAAGTTAGGAAAATTCTAACGCATTACACCGTTTTTTTTGCCCATCTAATAATTAGTTCTGCGACAATAATATTAGGAATCCAACTCAACCAAGCCGTTAGCCAAATAGTTGTAGCGTGTGGAACGCCCCAATCTAAACTCAAAATAGGCACCCAAATTCTTAACATTACTGCTGAAAAAGTCAAAGCAAAACTTCTTATCATCCAAATTTTATGTGCATCGATTTGTTTTTCTCTGATTTTTTGGTAAGCAAGATACGTAGTGCTTATCCAAATCAAAGACAATAAAGTGAACCCGACTTGTGCTAACCGACCTCCATTGGCAAAAAAAGCCATATATAAACCGCTTGGCGAAGCAATACATAACACACAAAAAACATAAGCCTTTCCTAATTTTCGATGCAATGATAAATATTTTTTCCTTAGACTTGGAATAAATAAAAACGGACCGACAGCCAAACAAACAATACTTCCCGTTACGTGCATATAAAACGCAGACATCCACCATACATCACGCACAAAAGCTTGTTTTTGTAACAAAAAATTAATATCTGTTTTGAAAGATAAATATTCAAAAGTAATTATACTCAAATATACAGACAAAAAAGCAATAATTCCCCAAAAAAAACGTCTTAATCCAATAATTGCTATCATTTTTAAAAATATTAAATTAAAAGCAAAGGTATAAAAGTAAAACTATATATTTAAAATATTTTAACCTAAAAAACTAAACTCACAAATCATCACTATTCTTTTTTTGTTGTGCATGTCTTTCTATAATACTTTCTTGTTCATCGACTTTTATTCTCATTCCCATTTTATCTTGGACTACATTTTGAAGAAGTTGATTTGATTTGAGTAGTTTTTCGTTTTTTTGTTCTAAATCTTCTATGATTTGTTGGTATGCGTTATTTTTAAATAAATTGATTTTATACAATAAAAAAATAGACCAAAATACACACAAAATTAAAAAAATAAGACCTCCGTCCCAGCCTGTTAGATAGGTAAATATTGCCCAAACTAAGCCTAATTCGGCTATTCTCCACAAAAAACCTTCAAAATCTTTTCCGTTGAGATGTATTTCTAATTGAGGTTTTTCATTTTCCATATTTTTTTATTTTTATTTTTTATGATACTTTTGAAAAAAAACGAAATATTTTTTCAGTTCCTCCTGTATGATTATTAACATAATTTTTACAAATTTGTCCAACTTGTTTTCTTTTTTCTTCGTCAGAATATAATCTATCAAAATAAAGTTCTAATTCTTCTGCATTACTTACAGAAAAAGCGCCGCCATCTTCAACCAACTCATCTGCTTCTGGGAATCTTTCATATTCATCACCAAAAAAAATAGGCACGCCAAAAGTGGCAGGTTCTAAAATATTATGCAAACCTTCGCCAAAAGCACCACCAATGTAAGCAAAATCTGCATAGGCATAGATTCGTGAAAGCATACCAATATTATCAATAATTAATATTTTTTTATCTACAAAATTTTTATCTTCTGTGATTTTAGAATATCGAACACAATCAGGCAATTCTTCTTCTATTCGTTCCAAAATATTTTCTTTGATTTCGTGGGGGGCGATGATTATTTTTAAAGGATTTTCAAAATGAGTTAAAAATGGAATCAAAACATCTAAATCTTTGTTCCAACAACTTCCTATCACAAACAATTTTTTATCTTGTTGAAAATTAGCAATTTGAGGCAAATGTACCAAAGAAAGTGAAGTTTCTTTTACCCTATCAAAACGCGTATCGCCTACATTTATCACATTTGTAATTTGATTGTTTTCTAAAACATCTATCGAATTTTCATCTTGTACGAATATTTTTGTAAAATTTTGAATAATTTTTCGGAAAGGTTTGCCATACCATTTGAACATAAATTGGTCTGTTCTAAAAATTGCAGAAAACAATACACAAGGAATATTTCTTTTTTGAATTTCTTGTAAATGATGAAACCATAAATCGTATTTTACCCAAAAAACATAGACAGGTTTGATTAAGTCTAAAAATTTTCGAGCATTTTTAGGTGTATCCAAAGGAATATAAAAAATATAATCTGCATATTCATAATCTTTCATTATCTCAAAACCAGAAGGCGAAAAAAACGTGATTAAGATTTTATGATGATTATTAGATTGGGACTTTATTTTTTCTATCAAAGGACGTGCTTGCTCAAACTCGCCCAAAGAAGCGGCGTGAAACCAAATAATAGAGGACGTATTGTTGGTAAAAGTTGTTTCTAAAGATTGCCAAATATTTTTTCTACCATTTTTCCAAGCCTTCGCTTTAGCGTTAAACAAAGCAACTATGCGAATCAAAAATCCATAAAAATAAATAAATAACGTATAAAAAAATATCATTCAAAAATAAAAAATAGAAGGAAGTATCATCTAATTTTATGCAAAATTATTCATATTTTTTTAATTATGATATAATTATTTCATTTATTTTTCTAAATAATTATTTTGATAATCAGAATATCTTTACTTTTGACAAAACTTTCTTCGCTGTAAAAATTTTCTATATATTTGAAATTTAAAAAAAATATGTATCTACATAAAAAATACGATTGTAGGGGAGTAATTAGTATTTTTTATTTTAATTGAAAAAAATCGTTGAAATCTCAAAAATATCAATCAAACAATCAAAAACCACCAATTTTTTTTATGGAAATACTTAAATAATGGGATCATTTTAATACTTTTATTTTGTTACATTGATTACCCAAAATCAAATAAAAAAGAACACTTTTAAGGTTTTTAAAAGTGTTCTTTTTGGGGTTAATTATCTACTAATCATTAAACGTTTGGTATCCCGAAAACCACTTGTTTGTAAACTCACAAAATAAAGTCCTTCAGGTAAACTTTGTAAATCAATATCTACGCTGTAAAAACCTTTTTTCTTGGCTTCTTTGTCTTCGATATCTATCTCACGAATTATTTGTCCCTTAGAGTCTATCAAACTAAGCCTTGTGTAACTCTGTTTTTCCGCAATAAAGTAATCAACTTTACTTACAGAACCACTCGGATTAGGCGAAATGTTGATAATATGACTTTTAGGTTGTCTTGCTTTTGCTTCTGCTTCTTGTGCCAATACATGTTCTCTTAAAAATATACGTGAATCTTTGTAAGCATTACTCAAACAAAAAGCATTAATTCTTGAACCTGCCAAAGATGGGTACAAAGCACAACTACCATTGTCTGCATCTTGAACCAAAGGAGACGTTCTACTTAACATTTCTACAGGATATTTGGCAACAAAAAGTATATTTTGTGTACTATCTGATGGATTGGCATCATTGCGTTTGAGATTTGCCATTATTTTTAAATATACTTTACCGCTTGGTAGCCATTTGAAACTTGCAGGACTATTTGGCGAATTTGTGTACACTTGATAAAATTCTTTTGTTTTGATACAACCTAAATCTACATAATCTGTTCTGTACTGATGCAAGCCTGTTTCTGAGTTCTGTCCTTCATAAAAATTAAAGTTACCTTCAGGAGGTGTATTCATGTAACTTCCCTCTATTATCAAAGCTGCCTTTATCTCTTGAACGCTTACTTTAGCTGCTGGATTTACAACATACTGAATTGAATCAGCCAAACCATACGTACTAGTAATCATAAAATTTCTTGACATAAGTGGCGGTAATGGCTCTCTTAGTGAATAACGCTGTACTTTGGGTGTGTAAAAAACATTGAAAACGCCCATTACTTCATTATAATAAGGATATTCATCAGGATTTAACGCATTGTTATTAGTACCTGGTGTATGGAAAACAATATTGTTATAAGGGAAATTTGAGGTTATACTTCCTGTCAATTTAATGCTCATGTTGATAGCCATAGGCATCAATCGCATAAATTGTGGTTCTTCTTTTTTCTTGCCACCTCCAAAGAAATAATCCACCAAACTCAATGCACCGCCTATAAAAGGTGCTTCTGCAAAGCCTGCTTTTAGAAACTTGCTATTTTTGAGTAATGAACCTAACAAAGTCAAAGTACTTACTTTAGAAGCTTTATCACTCGCACTTACCCCTGATAAAGCATTAGCAGAGGCAATATATTTACTTGTGAAGCCATCAATAGACTTAAAAGTTTCAAGTGCCTTTTTACCAGCCGAACCTAAACTTTTTATAAAAGAAGGTGAAGCCGCAGACGTTCCGTTATCAGTCAAAGTACCTGTAGCTGTCCCGCTTAAATTCACAGTAGAAGTGGTTATAAACTCAACATTAATTTGTATTTTGGATTGATACAAACAAGTACAAGGGTCATAGTTCATAGCGAAATCGACATAAAACCATTTGTATTGTAAATTATTGAATTTAGAAACAGCACTGATGTTAAGATTACGTTCAGCATAAGGCTCCACTACAGGCTTAATGCCTTGTACCAAAGTCAGTAGATTGGAACGCACATTACCTTCTACACCTTCAAAACCCATTGTGAGGATAGCAGAATTAAAAGGATTATTTTGTACTCCCCTTGCCACAAAAATACGAAGTGTGCTGTTATAACGATTGTATAAAATAAGATAAGGGTTTTCTACGGGCGTATTGGCAGTGATATCGTTATTCAATCCAAAATCTCGACGTATCAATTCCCAACCATCACTGGGTTTGAAATCTTTGTTATCTAAAAAATGATTAGTTATCGAATTATCTAACTGCCAAAAAGGAGAAACTACGTCTATGAAAGTAGGCAAATTAGGATTGATACGAGTATGAAAAAATGTAGTTCGCCAATCAAAAAAAGTATTTGTTTTGCTTGGTTTTTGTGTATTAACGGGTGCAGTTGGATTAGTAGTAATTCCATTGCTGTTTGTGGTGCAATCTTGTGCCCTAACGTTAAGAATACACAATAAAAAAGCTATAAAATAACTAAGAAATTTCGAGCTTCGCACTTGTTGGCACTTGTTGGCACTTGTTGGCACTTGTTGGCACTTGTTGGCACTTGTTGGCACTTGTTGGCACTTGTTGGCTTGTTGGCACTTGTTGGCACTTGTTGGCACTTGTTGTTATTAACATAATTTTAACTATTTGTTGAATAAAGATGTTTGAAAATTGAATTTAATTATTTACGGATACCAATAAAACGTTCATTGGTTATGATGAAATTTGGAGAAACAGCAGGGTTTAAATCACCTATTGTGTAATCAATCTGAATCTTATTGGGATTAATTAGTCTGGCTAAACCTTGAGGACTTCGACAACCAGTACCAACTCTACCAAACCAATCAAATGCAAGCGATTTTCCACCACTATTGCATTGGCTTATTCCCATATCACTTATATTTTGTCCATACTGCATTTGATTCGGATTACCTCCTCCTGTACACCCTTTGTTGATATTTCTAATAAAGTAAATAGCATTATTATCTAAATCTAAAATATACTGAATTTTAACAGTAAAAATATCATTAGGTCTTCCTTCTACATAGCCCTCATATTCTCCTACGATAGTCGATTGTTTGCCATCAATCAAGCGTATTTTTTTGCGTAGAGTATCTATACCGTCATCATTGGGAAAACAAGCATTTTTCTTGCCTGTGGCAATCAAAGTTACTTCGATTTCTTGTCCTATTTCTGCCCTTGAAAACTGTAACCCAAATTGTTTGGTCGTAAATACTCGGTTGTCATTGCCTACCGTCCACCTATAAGAAGTATAATCTTCTGTGGCTCTAAAGCGAATAAAATTGATAAGCATTGTGTCACTTTCTACCCAATTGTTGCCTACTTGTTCCTCGATTTTGAAATCGGCTTTGAACTCTGTAGAGGTCAGACAAGGGTCAGGTTTCACATCTCTTTCGGGCTTGCAAGCCGCAAAAGTGTACATAGTAAATATTACACTTACTATGTAAAACACGGATTTTAAATTCATATATGAAAAATTAAATTGTTGCATACAGATATTGAAATAAAACAGTATAAAAAAAAATCAAAAAATATATTGTCGTTTGTTTTAGAATAGTTTTTTGGCAAACGAAAATATCTTATTAATGTACTTCTATAGTAACTATTTAGGTTGGTTAATAAAATTATTATTTTGAATTTCGTGCAAGCGTGGACGCTTGCACGAGATATTAACTGGTGCAAGCGTCCACGCTTGC
>RDXZ01000193.1 GCA_004293265.1 Bacteroidota bacterium
ACAAGCAGTTGCTTCACTTCGTTCAGCAAGACAAAAATATTATATTTACAACACCGCTAAATTTTTGTTTAATAATTTTCACTAAGTCCAAAGTCTAATTATTTTGAACTTCGTGCAAGCGTGGACGCTTGCACGAGATAATAACTGGTGCAAGCGTCCACGCTTGCACCAAAATAACCTAAATAGTTACAAAAAAATTTCTCTCACATCACATCTCATCTCATCTCATCTCTAAAACCAATATTTCACATCAAAATAAATTAGTTTTTTGTATATTTCAACTTACTTAGCTTGGTTCCTGCTATTGTTTGTAATTTTTATGTTTTTTTTATACTTATCAAATTGTTAAAAGACTTATTTATTTTAGTTTTTTTAATATTACTTTTATGTGTGCAAAATACTGATTTATCAAACAAAATAAATTTATTGAATTTTATAATATATTGATAATCAATCAATTAAATTAATATATATTTTATTTTTTTAATTTAATTTTGACAAAGGTATGAATTTTGACTATATTTACACGATTAAAATAAAAAAGACAATTAGAAACCGAAAAAAATAACGAACAATGTCCCAACTCGTTCAAAAAATAATTATCTTTATTGGAATATTTTTTATAAGTATTTGGAATGTTTCTGCTCAATCAAAAACAGATTCTTTGCTTCGCTATGCGCGTATGTATGCAGAAAAAACGGATTACTCAAATGCACTGCGTTCTTTTTTGCAAGCCATAAAAATAGAAGAAAAAAATAATCAACCTGAAAAATTAGCCAGCATTTATCAAGAAATTTCTGATGTTTATAGTGAGGGAAATCTGAACGAAA
Organism: Bacteroidota bacterium; assembly: GCA_004293265.1. Classification (GTDB taxonomy): domain Bacteria; phylum Bacteroidota; class Bacteroidia; order Cytophagales; family Microscillaceae; genus RDXZ01. Next base: position 831 of record RDXZ01000193.1, read on the forward strand.
AAGCATTAGAATATCTAAAAAAAGCAGAAAAAATATTGCCCGAAGATGATGATATTACTTCGAAAATTGGTGATATGGAAATGAAACAAAGAAATTATAAAAATGGACTCAATCAATATTTAAAAATTTTCAATGAGTTTGAAACCAAATATAAAAAAGAACCTATTAAAAAACTTCCAAATCTAAGAAAAATTATTATTGCTTATCAAAATTTGAAAGAATATGACAATGCTTTGAAATATAATTTTAAAATTTTAGAGATTCAAAACGAACTCAAAAACGAGGAAGGAATTTTGATTGCTAAAAACAATATTGGTTATAATTATAAATATCTTAAAAATTATAAACAAGCCATTCAAGTTTTTGAGGAAATTTTGGCAATAGAAAAAAAACAAAATAAAAACGGAAATGTTGCTACACTTATCAACTTAGGAATTACTTACCAAAATATTGGCGATTATCAAAATACGCTCAAATATTTGTTAGAAGCCAATACAAATATTGAAAAAAAAGAAAATAAAAAAGAAATGGCACAAATGTATGATTTGTTGTCTTCGGTTTATTTTAATTTGAAAGATTATTACAATGCAAAATATTACAATGATTTAGCCTTAAAATTATCAGAAGAAAGCAAAGACAAAAAAACTTTGAGCAATGCTTATCAAACTACTTCTTTGCTCTATCAACAAGAAGAAAAATATGACAAAGCCTTAGAATTTTTTAAAAACCATTTGAGAATTAAAGACTCTTTGTTGGTCGAAGAACGTATGCAACAACAGAATATTTTACAACAACAATATGTAGTCGAAAGAAGTGAAAACGAGTCGAAATTAATGATGGCAAGTGAGGAGATTAAAGAAGCACAACTCAAAGAAGCAAGAGCAGAAGCAGATAAAAAAGAAAAAGAAAATCAAATTTTACAACAAAATCAAAAAATAAAAGATGAACAATTAGCACGACAAAGCCTTGAACAAAAACGTGCTAAACAAGAATTGTTATTGTTACAACAACAATCTTTGGCTGAAAAAAAAGACAGAGCAATTTTAGAACTGCAACGCTCACAAGCCATCAAAGATGCAGAAATTTCGAAAAGAAGTGCCTTAGAAAAACAAAAAGAACAAGAAAGAAAAAATGAAATCGAACTGCTAAACAAAGATAAAAAATTAAAAGAAATCGAAAATCAAAGAAAAGAAAGTGAATCAAAACAATTTCAAAATTTTGTAATGGTTGCTTTTGCTTTGGGAAGTTTAGTTTTTGGATTGGTTTTGTTTGGGTTGATTACCACAGGAAGAAAAAATAGAAAATTAGCCAAACAACAAGAAGAAATTGAACAAAAAAATATTGAATTAGCCCAAAATAACGAAGAAATTGCTACTCAAAGAGATAGTGCAGAAAAATTAGGTGAGTTGTTGGTCGAAAAAAACCAGCATATCATCAGCAGTATCAATTATGCAAAACAAATTCAAGAATCAATTTTACCACTTTCAGAAGATATTACAAAGGTTTTGCCCGAACATTTTATTTTATTTAAACCAAGAGATATTGTCAGTGGTGATTTTTATTTTTTTGCTCATAAAGATAATAAAACTGTCATTGCCGCCATCGATTGCACAGGTCATGGCGTACCGGGTGCGTTGATGAGTATGGTTGGAAACCAAATTTTAAATGAAATTATTGTTATTTCAGAAATTTATTCTCCTGATTTGATTTTGAATGAACTACACAAAGGCATCAGAAAAGCACTCAAACAAGAAGAAACTACTAACAGAGATGGTATGGATATGTCTTTGATTACGATTTATCATCAAGAGAAAAAAGTAGAATTTGCAGGGGCAAAAAATCCTTTAATTTATGTTCAAAACAATGAATTGGTACATTTGAAAGGTGATAAAAATGCCATCGGCGGCGAGCAAAGAGAAGAAAATCGTATTTTTACAAAACATACAATTAGCACTGAAAATAAAACCTATTTTTATTTATTTTCTGATGGCTACCAAGACCAATTTGGAGGAAAAGAACGTAAAAAATTTATGATAAAAAAAATGAAAGAATTATTATTTGATATTCATAAAAAAGATATGATTACTCAAAAAGAAATTCTAAAACACGAAATAGAAATTTGGATAAACGAAAGTACAGAGCCACAAACTGATGATATTTTGGTCATTGGTATAAAAATTTAATTTTTAATTCGCTTATTTTGTTATCAATCATTTGATTTAATTATATTTGCAAAAAAAACAAAAATATATTCATTATGGAAGATAATTTTAAAAAAAGACAAGAATCAGAAGAAATAGTCAAATCACATATTTTATGGTCAATAATCAATATTTATTTATATTTGGACTGACGCGGTTTTCAAAGCCCTCTAACCACCAAGCCGTAAAAAGTTACGGGTTTTACAAAATACAACAAACATAACTGATGAAATTAGAAACGATAAAATACGATAAAGCGATAAATCCATCTTACTTCAAACAAAGTTTGAAAGAGGATAATATTATTTTGTTTAAAATCAACTTTAGACGATTGTTTGAACGCATTAAAGAAACTGAAAGCGAAGAGCATAATAAAAATATTATTTCCGATTTTTTGAAAAATACTTTCTACAAAAATGAGTATGAAATAAATACAGCAGGCAGAAAAGACCTTGTAATTCACAAAGGAAATACAAGTAGATCGCCTGTTGCAATAATTATTGAGGCTAAAAGCCCAACAAATAAAAACGAAATGATTGGTTTTAATAATCCAAATGTAAAAGCATTTCACGAAACAATTCATTATTTTTTGCATGAGAGAATTATTAAGCAAAATAAAGAAATTAAGCATATTATAATTACAAATATTTACGATTGGTTTGTTTTTGATGCTACCGATTTTGAAAAATATTTTTACGCTAATAAAAATTTTCGAAATAATTACACTGATTGGAATGAAAAAAAATTGCTTGGAAATACAACTGATTGGTTTTATAACGAGATTGCTAAACCTTTTGTAGAAAAAGAAATTGAAAAAATGGATTGTGTTTATTTCAATTTACTTGAATACGAACAAATCGTAAAAAACGAGAGTTTAGAAGATGATAGTAAACTAATTAACTTATATAAACTTTTATCGCCTGAGCATCTTTTAAAATTACCATTTGCAAACGATTATAATAAAATTGATACAAGTTTTTACAACGAACTTTTGTATATTCTTGGACTTGAAGAAACAAAAGATGGCAGTAAAAAAATAATTAAACGTACAAAAGAAAAAAATAGAAAAAATGGTTCGTTAATAGAGAATGTAATTAATTTTTTTGAAACTAAAAAACAACGGGTTGATTTAGGAATTTCAAAAAACCAAGAGTATAACAAACCAGAGGAATATTTTGAAATTGCCTTAGAACTTTGTATTACATGGCTTAATAGAATTTTATTCTTAAAACTTCTTGAAGCACAATTAGTCAAATATCATCGTAATGATGCGAATTATCAATTTCTTAATTATCAAAAAATCAATGATTATTCAGAAGTAGATGAGTTATTTTTTGAGGTAATGGCAGTTCCTTTTGAAAAAAGAAATACCACTGTTACTGAAAAATTTGGAAATATCCCTTATTTAAATAGTTCTTTGTTCGATCCTACAGATTTTGAACAGAAATATATTTTTATAAGTTGTTTGAAAAAACGTTTGTCTTTACCCATTTTTCCACATTCAGTCTTAAACCAAAGCGAAAAATTTAAAAATACGGCAAACTTAAACACATTAGAATATATTTTTGAATTTCTAAACGCTTATAATTTCTCAAGCGACCAAAAGGCAGAAATTCAAAAAGATAATAAAACAATTATTAATGCCGCTGTTTTAGGTTTAATTTTCGAGAAAATAAATGGATACAAAGATGGTTCTTTTTATACTCCAAGCTTTATAACAACATTCGTTAGTCGTGAAATATTAATTTCAACGATAATTCAAAAATTTAGCAAAAAACTAAATAAAAACATACGAAATTTTGAGCATTTAAAAGATTTAATTGAGTATGTAGACGACGAGCAAAGACAAAAAGCAAACGATATTATAAATTCAATAAAAATTTGTGACCCTGCTGTTGGTTCTGGACACTTTTTAGTTTCGGCTCTTAATGAAATTATTGCAATTAAAAGTGATCTAAAAATATTGCAATACGTTAATGGTAAGCGTATTAAAACAATTAAAATTACCAATAATAATGACGAACTTGAATTAATTGACAAAGAAACTAGCGAACCATTTCAATATTATGTAAACGAAAAACACCAACCAATAGACGAAAAACAAGAAATTCAACACGCCCTTTTTACTGAGAAACGCACTTTAATTGAAAAGTGTTTATTTGGCGTAGATATAAACCCTAAATCTGTGTTGATTTGCAGGTTACGTTTGTGGATAGAATTACTTAAAAACTCGTATTATACTAGTCATAGCAATTACAAATATTTAGAAACCTTGCCAAATATTGACATTAATATAGTTACAGGTAATTCATTGATAAGTAAATTTGACAAAGGTTTAGACATTTTTGAAAAACAAGCGGTAAAAGATTTGATTTATATTTACAAAACTAATGCAACAGTTTATAAAAACGAAAACGACTATGACCACAAAATTCAAACTCGGATGATAATAGAAAATGTTAAACAAGAACTTTTAAAATTTGCCAAACCGCAAGATAAACATTATCGTTCATTTCTAACAAAATCACGAGAATTAGAAAATTTATTGGAAATTAAGCCACAATCTGAGCCTGTTAAAAAACTAATAGTTAAATTAAGTACCGAAATAGCCGAGCACCAAAAACGTTACCAAGAAAACTACTATAATGTTTATGAAAATTCCTTAGAGTGGGCTTTGGAATTCCCCGAAATTTTGAACGAAAACGGTGATTTTATTGGTTTTGATATTGTAATTGGTAATCCACCTTATTTTCCAATTAGCAACGAATCTAAACTAAAAGAAGTAAACGAAAATTATACAATTTACAAGCCAACCGCAGATATTTACACACTTTTTATTGAACGTGGTTTACAAATTTTAAAGCCTGAAGGCAAACTTTGTATGATTACTTCAAATAAATGGTTGCGAACCGCTTATGGGGATAGTTTGCGTAATTACTTAATAACAAAAGCAAAAATTGATTTATTGCTTGATTTTGGAACTATAAGAGTTTTTGATGAAGCAACAGTGGACACAAATATAATTTTTGTTACTAAACAAAAACCTGAAAATAAAAATATTAAAGCCGTAGGTTTTCAAAAATATTTTGCACCAGAGATAGATGACCTTACAAATTATATAGCAGAAAATACAATTGAACTTACCAATTTAACTTCTAAAAGTTGGAATATTGTAAAAGAAAATGAAGATAATTTAAAATCAAAAATTGAGAAAATTGGAAAACCATTAATTACTTTTGGCGTTAATATAAATAGAGGAATTGCAACAGGTTATAATAAAGCATTTATAATTGATACGCAAAAAAAAGATCAGTTGTTAAATGCTGACCCTAAAAATGCAGAAGTTATAAAACCATTGTTGAGAGGAGTGGATATTAAAAAATATTTTTCAATCATTAAAGATTTATGGATAATATATATACCTTGGCATTTTCCGTTACATGATGACGAAATAAAAGGATATTCTTTACAAGCAGAAGAACAATTTAAATTACAATACCCCACACTATTTGAATACTTCCTTGCAAATAAGGAAAATTTACTCAAACGAAACACTGCTGAAACCAATATTCGATACGAATGGTATGCTTTACAACGATGTGCAGCAACCTATATTGGCGATTTTAAAAAAGAAAAGATAATGTGGCAAGCAATAACTAAAAAATTTGATTTTCATTATGATACACAAGGAATGTATTCGGATGTAACTACGTTTATAATGACGGGCGAAAATTTGAAATACATTTTAGGAATTTTAAACTCATTTTTTTTTACCTATTGTATGGACAATATTTATTTACTTGGTGATACGTTTCGTTCAAAAAATATAATTTTACAAAATTTTCCGATACCTGAAATTACAGAAGAAAACAAAACAGGAGTTAAAAAAATAGAAATCCTCATAGATGAAATATTAGCTAAAAAACACGCTGATATAAATTCGGATATTTCAGAAGAAACAAAAGAAGTAGATAAGTTAGTCTACAAACTTTATAATTTAGATGATATGGATATAGAAATGATTGATAAACAACAAAATATAAACCCGTAATATAGCAGTTGTGGCGATAACTTTGGGAAACTTGTTATTTCCTGCTTTTGTCGATACGACGAAATGTGTAGTAGAGTCTAATTTTTGTTAATATTTTAGTCTTTCAATTTTAATACACCAACAAATCAATATCTGCCTGATTGTGTAAATATTGATTTTTTTATTCTTTTTCACAAATAATTTGTATTTCTAAAAGTAAATTTGTTATCTTTGTATAAAATAAAATGGTTCTTAGAAAGTTATTACGGAACTGCCAAATAGAAGGCTCAAATTAAGCTTAGGTAAGCGTTTTTGCTATCCAAAAATCGTATTCCCGCAATGCAATAACTTTCGAAGAACCATTTAATTTAATTATATTTGCAAAAAAAAACAAAAATATATTCATTATGGAAGATAATTTTAAAAAAAGACAAGAATCAGAAGAAATAGTCAAATCACATATTTTATGGTCAATGGGGGCTGGAAGTGTGCCTTTGCCAATTATTGATGTAATTGCCGTTACGTATGTGCAGTCTGATATGTTAAAACAATTGAGCCGAATTTATGGCGTAAGTTATGAAGAAAGTGCAGGAAAAAACTTTGTTTCTGCCGTAGCAAGCAGTAGTTTGGCACGTTTGGGAGCAAGTTTTATCAAAGGAATACCGGGCATTGGTTCTTGGTTAGGAGGAGTTTCGATGGCAATTTTGTCGGGTGCTTCTACTTATGCCTTAGGACAAGTTTTTATCAATCATTTTGATAATGGTGGAAATTTATTTAATTTTGATTTGGATTGGGCAAAAAAATTCTACGAACAAAATTTTGAAAAAGGAAAAGCCTACGCCACAGACTTAAATAATAAAGAAAAAGAAAAAAAACAAGAAGAAACGCCAGACAAAGCCACCATTTTAAAAAAATTGGAGGATTTAGTTGAACTCAAAAAACAAGGTATTATTACTGAAGACGAATTTAAAGCCAAACGAGAAGAATGGCTTAAAAAATTAAATCTTTGATTTTTTTCAAAATATTATACCATCGCCTGTTTTTACACAGGCGATAATTTTTAATTTATGATGCTAAAATTTTATATTTCATCACTTTTTTTGGTTTCATTTTGTGTTTTATTTTTACCTAAAAATACTTTTGCACAACAAAACCAAATTCCTCAGAGGCAACTTTTTGATTATTTGAAAAAAAAATCTACCAGAGAAAAATCAGATAGTTTGGGAGTTCAAAAAGAAGAAGCACACAAAACGTTTTATGGGCTGATTCCTGCCATTGCTTCCAATCCAACCAGTGGATTTATCTATGGATTAGCAGGAAATGTGAGTAGATATTTTGGAAATGTAGATAGTACAAGAATTTCTGCTATGTCTATTGTGGCAAATTTAACCACAAAAAATCAATTTTTTTTAACTTCTCGCTCTAATATCTATACTAAAAATGACAATTGGATTTTACAAGGTGATTGGCGTTTTTTGATTTCCAATCAACCTACTTATGGACTTGGAACGGGTACTGAAAAAAAAGATAAAGTTTTAATGAATTATAATTTATTTAGATTTCATCAAACTTTTTTAAAAAAAACAACTAAAAATTTATATGTAGGTCTTGGTTTTCATTATGACAACTGGTCAAACATCAAAGATGAACTGATGGAAAAACAATTTGAAGCAGCCAGAAATCCTATTTTTATGCCGATAGTTATTTCTCCCACGCCTTATTATGATTATACCATCAAAAATGGATTTGAATATAATCAAAGTTCTGCCTCATCTATTAGTTTAAATATTATTTATGATAGTCGAGATAATGCCAATAATGCTTATAAAGGTAGTTATTTGGCATTGAATTATAGGCAAGCCGCCAAAGGTTTGGGGGGAAGCAGTGATTACGGACAAATCTTCGCAGAAGCAAGACATTTTATAAAAATACACCCAGAAAAACCACGTATTTTGGCTTTTTGGGCAATTTCACAAATAATTACCTCTGGAAAAACACCTTATATGATGTTGCCTGCCTCAGGTTGGGATACGTATGGGAACTCTGCACGTGGCTTTCCACAGGGACGTTTTAGAGGAGAACAATTACTTTATTTTGAAACAGAATATCGCCAAAATATTTCTCGAAATGGACTTTGGGGCTTTGTAGTATATGCTAATACGACTTCTGTGAGCAATGTTTCAAACAATATTGCGTTAGGAAAAAATATAGATTATGCGGCAGGTGCAGGTTTACGTTTGAAACTCAATAAAATCTCTCGCACAAATATTTGTTTTGATTATGCCATCGGAACACAATCATCTTCAGGTTTTTTTATCAATGTTCAAGAGATGTTTTAGTGATTTTTTAGAGATGTTACCATTTTATCAAGTGATTTAACTTATCTCAAAAATAAAATTATAAACGATTTTAGAAATAAAATTAAAAAAATGATGTTATAAATATTACTTTTTAATCCTTATTTTCCAAAACTTATTTTTGGCATTTGTGCAAAATGAATTCCTGTGGCATCAAACCTATCTTTGATAGATTTAAACAAATCAGTTTTCATAAAAAATGATTTTCCACCATCTTTAGCCCACGCATATCCGCGTACTTGTACGCCTACGGGATTAATTTCTACGACTAAAACCCTTATTTCAGGTACATTTTCTTGAATATCATCTTCGGTTCTTCCATCTAAAAAATCAGGATGTTTTTTTATTTCTTCAGTAATAATTTGTATCGCCACATCAATATTGGTATTATGGTCAAGTGTAAATTCAATTTGTCCGCACACTCTTTCATCTACGATGGAGGAATTGATAATCGTTTGTGAACTGATTAAAGAATTAGGAATAATCACACGTCTGTTTTCTGGATTTTTAATAATAACATGTCGCAAAGTAATATCTTCTACCGTTCCCGAAACATCAAGCCCAATTTTAATATTATCACCTACTCTAAAAGGCTTAAAAATAACAATAAAAATTCCACTAATTATATTTGAAAAAGCTTGTTGAGAAGCAAAACCAACAATAGCCGCTAAAATTCCTGCACCTGCAAACAATGTGTCGCCGATATGCCTCAAAGAAGGAATCATCGCACAAACCCAAATCGTAAAACAAACATAAATCGTAAATGTGATAGCATTTTTGATAAAATTAAATTTTGTAACGTCAATTTTTAGGCTTTCTGAGGCAATATCTAATAATTTTGCAAATGTACTACGTGTGATAGTAGATAAAATATAAGCCGACAAAAAAGCACTGATAATTATCAAAGGATATTCGATGTAAGGATTATTGAGGTTGAATTTGAAAAAAACAAGCATTTTTTTAAGTATTTTTTAATTTTTTTATCTACTTATAACTTTATAATTTTTTTTAAGTTCCAAAAATAATATAAAATAAATTAAAAACTATCATAGAATTATAAAACTGCCTCCAAAACTCACGTTGGTTAATGAAGATTTTATTTTGCTTTATTCTTTTTTTGATTTATTTTTTTATGTGAATTTAGGATAACAATAGTTCAAAAAAGTGTGTAGTTTTTCAAAAAAAAACTCTGTACTCATAGTTTATCAAAGTCTGATTATTATTTCAAATGACCATTCAAAATATTAAAATGAAAAACTACTTTTTTTTATAAATAATTGAAAATCAATTGATTATAAATAAAAATTAGTTTAAACTTATTTTAGTCTTATAATTTCTTTGTCATTCAACGACTCTATTTGCAATTCAACGGAATTTATTATTTTATATCAATTATCTGATTTATTTTTGCATCATTAAAATTAAAATATATTCCATAAAAAACTTATAACTATGAAAAACTCACTTCGTCATTTTCTTTTTTCTCTTATTTTTTTCTTTTTTTGTACTTATCTTACAGCACAAAATTTTTCTATCAAAGCCATTTTAACGGATAATAAAGACGAAAAAATACCTTTTGCCACCGCAACTCTTTGGCGTGTGGCGGATAGTACTTTGATGAAATACAATATTTCGAAAGAAGATGGCACTATTATTTTTGATAATTTAACAGCCAATACTTATCAAATTAAAATACAAATGCAAGGTTTTGATGGATTTAAAACTGAAAATATTTTGGTTGATAAAGATATTGATTTAGGAAAAATCACTTTAAAATCTTCAGAAACTGCCTTAGAAACCGTAGAAATCAAAGCTAAAAAAGAATTAATTGAAGTATATCCTGATAAAATTGTTTTTAATACCGAATCATCTATCGCCGCCGCAGGCACAAATGCTTTTGAATTATTAAGAAAAGCACCGGGAATAGTTATTGATAACAATGATAATATCGTATTGCAAGGCAAACCGACTAATAGAATTTATATTGACGGTCGTCCTTCGCCACTCACAGGCAAAGATTTGGCAGATTATCTCAAAACTATCAACAGCACAGATATTGAAGCCATAGAATTAATTACTCAACCTTCCTCTAAATATGATGCCTCAGGAAATGCAGGAATTATTAACATTCGATTCAAAAAAAATAAAAATTTAGGCACAAATGGCTCGTTTAATATTGGGTTTAATTATGGAAAATATGCAAGATATAATGGTGGCTTGACGTTGAATCATAGAACTGAAAAAGCAAGTTATTTTGCAAATTATAGCCCAAGAATTGCCCAAGATTATGGTTTTTTGAATTTGGATAGAACCCAACAAATCTATAGATTTGACCAAACAAGCCAAAGTGTTTTTAATAATAATGCACATAATTTGAGAGCAGGTGCAGATTTTTTTCTACATAAAAAACATACATTAGGAATTGGAATCACAGCAAACATAAACGATTCGAAAGGTATAACCAATAGCAACACAAATATAAGTGCTGCAATTCCATCAACATTGATGTCGAGTGATGTATTGAGAGCAAAAAACGAAAATAACAGCCAACGTTTTAATGGAAATTTTAATGTAAATTATCGTTTTGCGGATACTTTGGGCAGAAGTTTGGAAGCAGATGTAAATATTGGAAGATACCAAAATAATAGAAATATTTATCAACCTAATACTTATATTTCTTCATTTCCTCCTTCGCTTTCCGAGCAAAATTATAGAATGATAACGCCCACAAATATCTCGCTTTGGAACGCAAAAATAGATTATGCACAAAAATTAGGCAAAGGAAAAATGGAAGCAGGGATTAAATTTGCGATAGTAACTACGGACAATAATTTTAGATTTTTTGATGTTAATAATGGTATGGACGTACTTAATTTAGAAAAAACAAACTTTTTTTCATACGCCGAAAACGTCAATGCTGCTTATTTTAACTATCAAATCAAAATTAAAAAATGGGAAATGCAAGCAGGTTTACGTGCCGAACAAACCAACTCAAAAGGTACATTAGTGGCAGAGCAAGCCATTAATAACAAAGTGGTAAAAAGAGAATATATTGATTTTTTTCCAAGTTTTGGCGTAAGTTATAATCACAATAAAAATAATTCTTTTGGTTTACGTTATAGCAGACGCATCGAAAGACCTAATTATCAAGACTTAAATCCGTTTGAAAGTAGATTAGATGAATTAAATTATCAAAAAGGAAATCCGTTTTTAAATCCACAATATACGCAATCGATGGAAGTTTCGCATAACTACAAATATACGCTCAATACTTCTTTGAGTTATGGCATAACTAATGGATTTTTTGCCCAAGTAACAGACACTACACAAACGACCAAAAGTGTGATGACTACTCAAAATTTTGGTTCACAAAGTGTTTGGAATTTGAGTATTGGTGCACCACTTGAAATTAAAAAATGGTGGAATATGTATATGAATGTCAATTTTTCACACTCAAATTATTTTGCAAATTTTGGTCAAAATCGTTTGATTGATAGACAAATTCAGTCGTTTAATTTTTATGCACAACATACATTTTCGTTGCCTAAAAAATTCACTTTTGAAGTATCTGGTTTTTATACATCTCCAAGCATTTGGGCGGGAGTTTATCGTACAAAATCTTTGGGAAATGTAGATATTGCCTTACAAAAAAAGTTTTGGAATGATAACGCAAACATTAAAATAACATTTGCAGATGTGTTTTTTACGATGCCTTGGCGTGCAGTTAATGAATTTTCAGGTTTATATATCAATGGAACAGGCGGCAGTGATAGTCGACAAATTAGATTAAATTTTAGTTATTCTTTTGGAAATAAACAAGTAAAAACTATCAAACAAAGAAAAACAGGTTCAGAAGATGAGAGAAATAGATTGTAGTGATGGGTGGTAATATTTTTGTTTCTTACCAAACCATAAACTAATAAGTATGTGTTTGGTAAGTAACAAATCACAAACTCACGCTTTTTAAAATTAATCTTTTTTTTTATTTGGTTTTTTGAGAAATAGTTTTTAGATTTACGTGAGTTCGGGATAAAAACCATAAAAAAAATCTAACTCTTTGACAATTTTAGTGATATAATGAATTTTTTAGAAAGAAAAATAGAAAAAAATGA
>RDXZ01000194.1 GCA_004293265.1 Bacteroidota bacterium
TATTATAAAAAAGCAAGTGATTTAGATGATGAAAAAGCCAAAAAATTATTAAAAGATTTTTGTGGTAATAATTATGTGATAGATGAAATAATTAAAAAAGGAAATTATTTTGTTTTAACTCAAAACTTTGAAAAAGCCGTTGAAATGTACGACAAAGTATTAGAAAATGGTGATTCAAAACAACAATATTATTATCAAACTTTGTTTCAAAAAGCAAAAACATTAGCCAAAAAAAACAAACACCAAGACGCAATTCTTAATTATTCTGCGGTTTTAAAAATAATTCCTATACAAAATAAAAAAGAAATAGCCAATGCTTTTTATCATCGTGCTTTGTCTTTTATAAGCATTGAAAGATATGAAAACGCACTAATAGACTTTAATCAAGCGTTTGCTTTTGGGCTTGACAATGGTTTTATGTATGCAGAAAGAGCAAATTTGAAACTAAAATTAAACCAAAAAGAAGATGCCTGCAAAGATTGGAAAGAGGCTGAAAAAAATGGTTGGAAAGAAGCTGAAAAAAATATAAAACTACATTGTCAAAAATAAATTGTTTCGATTTGTAGCAATATATTTAACTTTGGTTCTACTAAATTTTATACGATTTTTTATATTGAGCAATAGACTTCCTGCAAAATTGTTTTTTTTAAGCCTCACACCCTGCCCTCTCTCCATTTTGAGAGAGGGAAAAGGTTATTTCGCAGGAAGTCTAATGTAGCAAACACTTTTAATATGTGGACGCACTAAAAATCTGTACTACAATTTTTATTTTCCGTATAAATATATCTCAGTAGAACCAAAAATTTTTAAGAATAGAAAATAATTTTTATGACGAAATCAAAAAGGAATTAGAAGAAGAATACAAAAACTTAGGCTTAGATTGAAAAAATATCTACATAAAGCAAAGATTTGCTACTTTTTTTGAAAAAATATTTAATCAAAAACTAAAAAGAAATAAAAAAATGATTTTTTTTTAATATCTTTGTGCGAAATTTGTTATCCATCAAAAAATAATGACCTTAGAACTCGAATCCCTTACTCCTCGCCAAATCGTGGCAGAATTAGATAAATATATTATCGGACAAAATGACGCAAAAAGATTTGTGGCTATCGCCTTGCGTAATCGTTGGCGAAGAATGAACAGCCCAGAAGATATGCGACAAGAAATTATCCCTAATAATATTCTAATGATTGGCTCAACAGGCGTAGGCAAAACCGAAATAGCTCGCAGATTGGCTAAAATCGCTGACGCTCCTTTTACAAAAGTAGAAGCCTCTAAATTTACAGAAGTAGGATATGTAGGCAGAGATGTAGAAAGTATGGTCAGGGACTTGGTAGAACAAGCCGTTAATATGGTAAAAGCAGACCAAAAAGAAAAAGTAAAAACAAAAGCACTCGAAGCAGTGGAAGAAACTATTTTGGATATTTTGTTACCACCCTTATCCAGCGAACATCAAGACGCACAACTAAACGAAACCACAAGAAACCGATTCAAAGAAAAATTACAAAAAGGTGAATTAGATACAAAAAAAATAGAAATATCTGTGCAACAAAATGGTAATCCTTCTGTTGGAATGGTCGGTCCGATTGGTATTGATGACTCTACAATGATGAATATTCAGGAAATGATTAGCGGTATGTCTTCTCCCAAACAACATAAAAAAAGAAAAGTAACTATTGAAGAAGCTCGCAAAATTTTGTTGGAAGATGAAGTAACAAAACTCATCGATATGGACGAAGTGAAAGAAGAAGCACTTAGAAAAACCGAAAATGCAGGTATTATTTTTATTGATGAAATTGATAAAATTGCTAATCGTGCTAACGCAGGCGGAGGCGCAGATGTCAGTCGCGAGGGCGTACAACGTGATTTATTGCCTATCGTAGAAGGAAGTGCAGTCAATACAAAATACGGAATTGTGCATACAGACCATATTTTATTTATTGCCGCAGGTGCTTTTCATTTTGCAAAACCTTCTGATTTGATTCCTGAATTACAAGGACGTTTTCCAATTCGTGTTGAGTTACAATCTTTGACAAAAGATGATTTTTATCGTATTTTGAAAGAGCCTAAAAATGCACTTACCAAACAATATCAAGCACTTTTTCAGGCAGAAAGCGTTGAACTTACTTTCCAAGATGATGCTTTACATAAAATTGCAGAGATTGCTTTTCATATCAATTCAGAAGTTGAAAACATTGGAGCAAGACGCTTGCATACCGTTATGAGCCATTTATTAAACGAGTTTTTGTTCGATATTCCTGATGTCATTGGGGCAAACGCAAAAGTTTCTATCAATGCTGATATGGTTTCTCAAAGACTTTCAAATTTGGTCGAAAACAGAGATTTAAGTCAATACATTTTATAAAAAATAAATTCTTGAAACTACAAAACCTTTTAAAATATAAAAAGTATGAATCTTGAATTTAATAAAAACGAAGATACCAATAAATTACTTATTTCAGAACTCAAACAACGTTTTGAAATCGTAAAAATGGGCGGAGGTGCATCTAAAATAAAAAAAGAACACGAAAAAGGAAAACTCACTGCACGCGAAAGAATTGATTATTTGTTAGATAAAAATACTGATTTTTTAGAAATTGGTGCTTTTGCAGGCTACAATATGTATGAGGAGCATGGCGGGTGTCCTTCAGGGGGCGTGATTACAGGAATAGGAACAGTACAAGGAAAATTATGTATGATTTTAGCCAATGATGCCACCGTAAAATCGGGTGCTTGGTTTCCTATCACAGGTAAAAAAAATTTAAGAGCGCAAGAAATTGCGATGGAAAATCGGCTACCAACCATCTATTTGGTAGATAGTGCAGGAATTTATCTGCCTTTACAAGCCGATATTTTTGCTGATAAAGAACATTTTGGGCGTATGTTTCGTAACAATGCACACATGTCTGCCTCAGGTATTCCACAAATTTCTGTGATAATGGGAAGCTGTGTGGCGGGTGGTGCGTATTTGCCGATTATGTCAGATGAAGCGTTGATTGTTGAAGGCACAGGCTCAATTTTTTTAGCAGGACCTTATTTGGTAAAGGCTTCTATTGGCGAAGAGGTTGATGCCGAAACTTTGGGCGGTGCAGTTACGCATTGTGAAATTTCAGGCGTTACAGATAATAAATATCCCAATGATAAAAGTGCCTTAGATGCCGTAAAAAATATTATTGGAAAAATAGGACATTTTAATAAAGCAGGTTTTGATAGACAAAATCCACAATTACCCAAAGAAAACCCCGAAGAAATCTTAGGAATTTTACCCGAAGACCGCACCAAACCATATAGTATGTTAGAAATCTTAAAAAGAATTGTTGATAATTCTGAATTAGATTTATACAAAGAAAAATATGGACAAAGTATTATTTGTGCCAGAGCAAGAATTGATGGTTGGGCAGTCGGAATTGTTGCCAATGAAAGAAAAATGGTCAAATCTAAAAAAGGTGAAATGCAAATGGGTGGCGTAATTTATTCTGATTCTGCGGACAAAGCCGCCAGATTTATTATGACCTGCAATCAACAAAGTATTCCTTTGGTTTTTTTGCATGATGTAACAGGTTTTATGGTCGGAAGTAGGTCTGAACAAGGCGGTATTATCAAAGACGGAGCAAAATTAGTGAGTGCAATGGCAAATTCTGTCGTGCCAAAATTTACTTTTATTGTCGGAAATTCTTATGGAGCAGGCAATTATGCTATGTGCGGAAAGGCTTATGACCCGCGTTTGATTTTTTCTTGGACAACAGGAAAAATTGCGGTAATGAGTGGTGCATCTGCCGCTAAAACTTTATTACAAATTCAGGTCGCCTCCAAAAAATCAAAAGGAGAAATCATTACTCCAGAAGATGAAAAAAAATTATTAGACGATATTACAAACGCATATCAAGAACAATTATCGCCTTATTATGCCGCCGCAAGACTTTGGACTGATGGTATTATTAATCCATTAGATACTCGAAAAATTATTTCAAAAGGAATCGAAATGGCTAATCATTCACCGATTGAAAAAAGGTATAATGTAGGAGTAATTCAAACATAACTCTCAAACATAACTCAAAAAAATAATTTTAAAAAAGTATGTTCAATGACCCTGAACTCGATGGAAAATATTTAGGAACAATTACTTCAGATTTTGTAAAAGTATCAAAATTTTTACAAGAAGCGTCTTATCAATTAAGGACAAGAAAAATATCAGAGTTTCCTATTTTTATCATCAATAAAAAAAATACCAACGTAGGTAAAATGTTATTATCCAAAGAAAAACATCAATTGCTTTGGAATTATTATTTTTCTTTTTTAGAACATTTAGTACAACTAAGTATTATTGAGGAAATAGACGATTTTAAATTATATTACAAAAATGCCGATGAATTTGCTTGTCTTCTGGTCATTGATGAAGATAATAGTTTTACAAGATTTGTGTATATTCCTTATCCTGAGGATAATAGCATTTTTTAGATGTTGTTTTTATATTACTTCAAATAAAAAACTCAAAGTAAAAAATCACTTTGAGTTTTTTTATTTTTAAGAAAGAAATGATTATAATTCGTTGCAACCACTTTTTTTAGATTCACCGGCACAACAACCTTTTTTCTTTACTTTTTCTTTTGTCCCTTTTACGCCATCTCCACCGCCACTATTTTCTTTCATTTTTGTTTCGCCTTTACAACACGCAGGCAATTTAGCGAAAGATTTTTGATTGCGTTTTACTTCGTCAGCATCATATCCTGCTTTTGAAATTGCTTTACGAATTTTGCTTACATTGGTTTTTTTATCATCAAAACTAACCGTAATTTCTTTTGTATCAACGTCCATATTGACCGCACTAACTCCTGCTTGCTTATTCAATGCTTTTTCGATGGTTGCTTTGCACATACCACAAATGGCAGAAGTTTTGATAGTTGCTGTTCCTTGTGCAAAAGCCATCGAAACGCAAACTACTAACATAATCACAAATAACGATATTTTTTTCATATATTTTTTATTTTATAAATTAAACTTTGTTGATATTGAAACGATTTTGAGAGGCATTAAGTTCTATTTTAACGACTTTTTATCTATTTTTTTTATTGTAATTTTTTAGATATGGGCATAAAAATATTAGTTATAATTTATTTCTCTGCTCCCAAAATTTTGCATTTGGTTCAAAACCATCTTCAGAATATTCTTTTTTGAGCCTATCTACAAAATAGGTTTGTACTTTTCCAATATTTTTTACTTCAATTTCTCCCCTTAAAGTACAATCAAAGTAGTTTTTAATGAGTTGATAAGTATTTTCTGTAATTTGAACTTTACCACTTTCTCCACTGCTTTCCATTCTCGCTGCCAAATTAACGCTATTTCCCCAAACATCATACGCAAATTTGGTTTTTCCAATCACGCCCGCAACGAGCTCGCCTGTATGTACTCCAATACGCACATTCCAAGGTGGCAAGCCTAATTTTACTTTTTCTTTTACGCTATCACTGATAAATTTTTGCATTTGCAAAGCCGCACAAACCGCATCTAAAAAATGATGTTTGTTTTCCGCAGGCAATCCCGCAATCGCCATAAAAGCATCTCCCATTGTTTTGATTTTTTGTAAATCAAATTTTTCACTAATGGTTTCAAATTGATTAAAGTAATACTCTAATTCTGTAATAACTTCTTTTGGTTTTAGATTTTTAGCAATAGCAGAAAATCCGTGAAAATCAGTAAACAAAGCACTTGCTGAAGGATATAGTTGAGGCACAACTTGCCCTGTTTGTTTGAGTTCTTGAGCAATTTGATTAGGCAAAATATTCAATAATAAAGTTTCACTTTCTTTTCTTTGTTGCTCTATTTCTTTATTTTTTTGAGTAATTTCATCACGTTGTTGCCTTCTTTTTTTGGCTAAAATTGCCAACAAATACGCAATCGAACCCAATGCTAAAACAATCAATCCAAAAATCAATAAAGTTGTTTGGTATCTTTGCCAAAAACTTTTATTCAAATCAGAAAGCCTATCATGCAACTGAAAAACCGCCAATTTATTCAAGTGTAGTTTATGTTTTAAAGCCCGCAATTGCTCGGTCAAGTCCAATTTTTCATCATCAGAGAGCGTATTATCTGTTTTGAGTGTTGTACTTAGTTTTAAAATTTGCTCTTCGAGTGTAATATTTTGTGCTTCTAATCTTTTGATATGTAATTTTATAAAAGCTTCTTGGTCTTTTATTTCTAACTCTTGAAATTTTTTACCTTGATTATCGACTAAAATAGCAAGTTCACCTTCTATTTCTTTCATATTCAATAACGTAGAATCGGCAGGTGCTTTTTCGATTTTTGCAGCTGATTTTGCTTCTGAGGTATCGGTTTTAGTTTCGGCTTTATTTTCTTTATTTTCTTTTTTGTTATCTATTTTGGTTTCATTTTTTGTATTTACCTCCTCAGTATTTTCTTCTTTGGCTTTGGTTACATTGTTATTTTCTTTTTCTTTGATATTGATTTGTAAAGATTTTGAGGCACAATCTATTTTAGTGATTTCAGTATCAAAAGTTTTTTTGCTTTCTTCTTTTGAATATACTTTTATTTTAATATTATTACTATTATTACATATTTTTTTGAAAGTTTTATGACTCATTTCTACTTTTCCATTGTTGATTTGCTCATAAAAATCATCACCGATTGCCAAAACTACTTTTAAATCTGATACTGCGATTTTGGTATCAATATTTACATTTAAAAGCATTTTTTTTCCTCTGATGCCTGTGGTCATCAATACAGCATATTTTCTATCACATTGTACGTCCATTCTATCAATATCATATTTTACGTTTTTGACTTTGATAGATAAAAGTTCACTTTTTTTATCACATAATTTTTGGATACTCGAAGGAATAAGTTTTAAAATAAATCCTCCTTGACTATCTGTCGTTGCTTTTGCGGCATTTTTATTAAAAAAAACTTCTGCATTTGAGATAGGATTTTCATCAATATCAATCAAAATCCCTGAAAAACTTTTTTCTTGTGCTAATAAAAAACTAAATGAAAAAATGCAAAAAATATAACAAGTTAGGATAGATTTCATATATTTTAGATAATTTTATGAGAATGATGTTACAAAGGTAAAAAAATATTCTTAAAAACAAAAAAAATATTCTTTTATTTTTAGAAATAAAATATATAGGACTGATAAACGTAAATTAGACAATTTTAAACATAGTTTTATATCTCGAAAAAAGCACGCAAATTTTACCAATTAAAAACATTTTTTTTGATTTTTATTTTATTTAGACTTTGGACAAAAATACAATGGTGTGCAAAATGATTACAAAAATTTTATATATTTTTTACATTTTTGAGGGCTTTTTTAAGGATTATTTTT
>RDXZ01000021.1 GCA_004293265.1 Bacteroidota bacterium
CTAAACTATGTTTTTTTTTCATAATCTAAAATTAGTAAGAAAAATCTGCCTTTTTTAATTTTTAACAAAAAATTAAAAAATTATGTCCAAAGTTTAAATAATATAAACTAAATAAAAACAGGTACTTAAAAGTAATTATTTTAAACTTGGCGCAAGTATGGGCGATTGTATAATATATTGATGCAAGCGTCCAAATTTGCACTCAAAGGACTTAAATAGTTCCGAATAAAAAATATTTTTAATATTCGCAATCAATTTCGTTCTTTACAATCACACACACATCATAAATTATAAACAAATCACTCAATTATTTTAACAAATTAGAATAAAGGTATTATATTTGCAAAAAAAATAAGAAAAATATTTATTTTCTCAAAATGACAACAAATCATAAAACATCAATATTTCAATTAAAAAATTTACGTGCTGATATTTTTGCCTCGTGTATGGTTTTTTTGTTGGCATTGCCTTTTTGCTTAGGAGCGGCTTTGGCTTCGGGTATGCCTTTGTTATCAGGAATCATTACTGCAGGTTTGGGTGGAATTTTTGTTAGTTTTTTAGGTAGTTCACAACTGACTATCAAAACTCCATCTTTAAGTATTGTGGCGGTAATAGCCTTGTCTTTTCAATATTTAGGGAATAATAATTTTTGGTTAAATCCATACAAAGAATTACTGACAATTTTGGTTTTAGCAGGTGCAATTCAATTTTTATTTGGTTTGTTTCGATTAGGCGAAATTTTATACATCTTACCTGAAGCCATTATTTATGGACTTTTGGCAGTTTGTGGTGGTTATATTATCTTACAACAAATTCCGTTTTTATTAGGATTTACGCCAAAAAGTTTTAGTTTTTGGTATATTTTGGTCAATATTCCTTATTATATTTGGAATATGCAAGTTGAAATTTTAATAGTTGGTTTGGTTTGTGTGATGATAATGTTTTCGTTTTCGTCATTAAGATATGATTTTGTGCCTATTATTCCTGCGGAAATGGTAACGGTTTTAGTGGGTGTTATTTTGGCTTTTTATTTTAATTTTACAACATTTGAAGAATATAGAAAATTATTTTTACCTTATTCTTATCAACCTATTGTGTATGTTTGGGAAGGGGCAAATTTTTTAACACAAATTCAAAATCCAAAAATTTGGTATTATGCAGTAGTGATTGCTCTTTTGGGTTCATTGGAAACAATTTTAAACCTCAAAACTATAGATTCTTTGGATTTTTATAGACGAAAATCTAATCTACAAAGGGAGTTGATGGCTTTGGGTTTTGTCAATAGTTTGGGAGGAATTATAGGTGCATTGCCGATGGTTTCTTCTTTAGAATATAGTTCAACCAACGTGAATAGTCGTGCTAAAACACGCTTATCAGGTTTTATTTTTGGTATTTTGATTTTGGGTGCGGGCTATTTTTTGATTCCAATTTTTACGTATATTCCTATCACGGTTTTATCAGGGATTTTAATTTATCACGCGTATAAACTTTTTTCACCTTCACTTTTCAAAAACATTTATTATATCGGTCCTTATCAATTATTAATGTTTATTGTTACAATTGTTTGTACTTTGTTAGGTGGGATTTTATTAGGAATTTTGGGCGGATATATTAGTAGTTTGATTGTTTATATGAGGTTTAAAACTAAATTAAAACATTTATTTAGAGTCGATTCGAAAACTGTAGATATGGGCAACAATCGTTATACAATTCGTATTCGTAGTGAAGCATTGGCATCTAATTATTTGCATCTCAAAACTATTATTTCTAAATTACCCAAAGATGCCACCATTTATTTAGATTTTGCCAAAAGTCCGATGATTGATTATAATTTTTTAGAATTGGTATATCAACACCCTTATAATTATGAAAATCAAGCAGGTTCAATGGAATTACAAGGAATGGACGACCATAAATTACTCTCAAAACACCCGCTATCCACTCGAATATTGATGCCCAAAGGTTCTCAATTTGATGTAAAAACAACTTTTGGAGAGCGTCAATTAGATGTTTGGGGCGTGGCATCTATCAACAATACCAAATTTAGACCAAATATGACGTATGACGGCTCAAAATTACAAGGTTTTAAATTTGCGTTAGGATACGAAATAAAATACAGAGAAAATAAATTTTCAAAGAATTTTATTTCGCCATTATCTTCAAAACCTATTAAAATTGAATTTTTTGATGTATTCTTTTCTAAGGGAATTAGAATGAGTGAACAAAATAAATTTTTATCAGGATATTTGATAACAGATTTACCCAATGAAATACCAGATTTTACGCTTACGCAAGAAAGTTTTATGTCGCGTGTGTTACAAACAGTTGGTTATGAAGATATTAATTTTGATAATTTTCCATTTTTTTCTGAAAAATATTTATTAAAAGGAGAAAATGAAAAAAGTATCAGAGATTTTTTTTCGGATAAACTAATCCAATTTTTAGAAAAAAATATGCAATTTAATATCGAATGTGCTGAAAATCGTATTTTAGTTTATTTAGATGTGCAAATAATGAACAGAACAGAAATAGAAGATACTTTGATTTTCATTGAACAAATGTTACAAATTATTTACACTCAAGAAGAAAATTTGGCAGAAATAGAAAATTAAAAATATCAAATGATTATTTTTTTAATAATTTTATTACCTTTGCGTTATTAAAATAAATATTCTAAAATCATTTTCAATAAATATTTAAAAAAAAATGTTAAATATTATACTTTTTGGACCTCCAGGGTCAGGTAAAGGAACTCAAAGCAAAAAAATTATCGAAAAATTTGGCTTGATACAAATTTCAACAGGTGATTTGTTACGAAATGAAGTAATGTTAAAAACTGAATTGGGACTGAAGGCAAGAGAATTAATGATGACAGGAAAATTAGTACCTGACGAAATCGTAATCGGTATGATAGATAATAAAATCAGAGAAAATCCGGGTTGTGCAGGCTTTGTTTTTGATGGATTTCCAAGAAATATCAAACAAGCACAAATTTTAGATGAGTTATTTGCTACCCGAAAACTAAATATTGATTTTGTAATAAGTTTGATTGTCAATGAAGAAGAACTTATCAAAAGAATTTTACAAAGAGGTAAAGAACAAAATAGATTTGATGACCAAAATGAACTTATCGTAAAAAATCGCGTCAAATTATATTTTTCCGAAACCAAAATTGTCAGTGATTATTATCAAAAACAAGATAAATTTTATTCTTTGAATGGCGAAAATATAATAGACGAAATTTTTACGGATATTTGTAAAGTAATTCAAAAATAAATCTTGCATTTTTTATTTATTCTTAAAAAAGTAAAAATATAACATAAAAAAAACTTCGTGCAAGCGTCCAAGCTTGCACGAGATACTATAATTGGTGAATGGATTTTTTATTTTTATAAAAAATTTATCCGTACAAATGTTATAAAAACCAATATTTCATAATAAAATTATGTAGTATTTTATTAATCCAATTTTTATTTTCTATATAAATCTAAAAAAACAAAAAATCTTCATATAATTTTTTTTATTTACCAATCAAAGCAAAAAATTAGTACAATAATTTTTTTATTCAAAATAATTAAAAATAAAAATCATTATACAAATATCTTTAAAAAATACAAAATTAAAAAAAAATATTGTTAATAAATAACAATTTTTTGTTTGGAATGTAACTTTGTATTGTTTTTGGCGTATCTTTGCATAGAGAACGAAAGAAGTTATAAATTTATAACACTATTTTGGTTTAATAAATAAAAAATGTTTATTATTACAAAATACTTTCAGTAATTTAACAAAAAAAACAATATTTAATTATGTTAGTAGCTATTTTATTAGCAGGTTTCACTGCAGTTTTTTACTTTCAAGCGTTAAGTTTAAAACGTCAAACCAAATAATCTTTTGAATTATCTTTTATTTACATAAAAAAAAAGCCTCTATTTGTAGAGGTTTTTTTATTTATATTCTAAAAAAAATACTATTTTAATGGTAAAGAAAATGTAATCAATGTGCCTTCATTCTCTTTGCTTTTGATATTAATAAGTCCTTTGTTTGCTTCCACAAACTCTTTGCATAACATCAGCCCTAAACCTGTTCCTGCTTCTCTTTCTGTTCCTTTGGTTGTAAAATTTGTTTTTCCACCAAAAATTTTCTTTAAATTTTCCTCAGAAATTCCTACACCTGTATCTTGCACGCCCACATATATTTTATCCGCAGTTTTATGAGCAATAATAGTGATTTTTCCTTCTTTGTGCGTAAATTTAATAGCATTATTGATTAAATTTCTTAATACTGTATCAATTTGAACTTGGTCAGCAAAAGCAATATCGTTTTCAGTGAGTTCGTTTTCGATAGTAATATTTTTAAATTGTGCAGTAGTTTGAAAAAATCTTCTTTGTTTTTCCACCAAATGATACAAACTAATTCTTTCTGCTTTTGGATTGATACCGACCATTTGCGATTTTGCCCATTGCAACAAAATGTCTAAGGTTTCAAGTGTTACACCTGATATTTTTCGCATATTATCTACCATCAAAACTTCCTCTTCTTCGGTCATTCCGCCAATTCTCAAAAGAGTTGTAAAATTATGAAAAGCAATCATAGGCGAACGCAAATCGTGTGCGATAATAGAAAAAAGTTTGTCTTTTATTTGGTTTAAATCATTTAATTCATCTCTTTGTTTGGTTAATAATTCATTTTTTCTTTTTCTATCATAAAATAAATACAACAAAAATAAACCAATTAGACCGAAAAAAATAATAATTGTGATTGAATAATAAATTTTATTATTGGCACTTTCTAATCTATTTTGAATTTTTTGTTTTTCGGCTTCATTTTTATTTTTTTCGCTGACGATTGCCAACTCTTTTATTTTTCTATCTTTTTGTAAATTTTCTATGGCTAATTCTTGTTTACTTTTGGTGTTCATTAAGTCCTCCACTTGTCTATTGATAGAAATTAATTTTTCTTCATCTTTTATGAGTTCTTTTTGTGCCAATTCTAATTCTAATTCTTTTATTTTTTTTGTTTTTTCTAAATTTTCATTTTCAATTTTTATTTTTTCATATTTAGCGGCTTTGTCTTCTGTTTTTTTGGTAAGCATTTCGTTTATATCTCGATATAATACAAAATATTCATTACTTTTTTGGCTATTATTCATTTTGCTATAGGTTTCGTACAACATTCCATAACACAATCGCATATCTTTTAAGTTGTATTTTTGACGTGCCAACTCCAAAGATTCTTCCAAATAAATGATACTTTTTTCGTATGTTTTCAATTTATTAGAAACCACTGCCATATTGACTAACGTAGCACGTATTCCCTCTTCATTACTTTTTTTACGCCAATCATATACTTTTTGAAAATAAAAAAGAGATTGTTGATAACTTTCCTTGTCTGCATTAATCAAAGCCAAATTACTATAAAGTGAAATTATACCTGATTGATTGCCAATACTTTCGTTGAGTTGGATAGATTGGTTAAAATAATTAATGGCTTGGTCATAGTTTTTACTTTCCCAATAAATGGTGGCTACTTCATTCAAAAATCTTGAGGATTCTTTAATATCACCTGCTTGTTTTTTTTCGTTTGATTTTTCTAACAATTTTTCTATATTTTGTGCTGTTAGATTATTGGGTTGTGCTAATAATAAATCAATAAAAAAAATAAAATAGAAGAAAATAAAAAAAATAATGTATAAATATAAACGCATTTTTGAGTTGATTGTAAAATTATTAGAAGTAACGTATGCAAAATTAAATTATTTAACGAAAATAATAATAATTTTTTTACAAATATAAGTATTTTTCGACAAATAACGACTTTTTATAGATAAAAATATTTTTTCTTTATTTTATTTTTCTAAAACTTAATCAAAAATAGTTTCATATAGACAAAAATTTAGAAAAATTATATAAAATTAGTCCAAAAATAACAAAAAAAATGCAAATCATTTGTGTTTAAAATTTTATAGAATAAGATTTAACACACTTTTAACGTGAAATATTGAATTAAAATTATACAAAAAATGTTAAAAAGTAAGTGTTCTATTTACGCACTTTTTTTATGCAAACTCAAACCATTGACTTCGAAAAAAGTCATCAATTTTCGACTATTTTTTTGGATTATATACAACAAAATGAAAAATTAAAACCTTTTTATCAACATTTTCCAACTATAGAAAATTTCGAAAAACAAATCGAACTAAAAAAAAACTTTCTCCCTCATCAAAGAAATATTTTAGTCGAATCTTTGCAAAATCAATATAAAAATATTCATATAGATATTCCGAAATCAGTTGACTTATTAACACAAAAAAATACATTTACTATCACAACAGGTCATCAATTATGTTTAGCCACAGGTCCTTTGTATTTTATTTATAAAATCATCACTGCTATCAATACTGCCAAACAACTCAAAAAAAAATATCCAGATTATCATTTTGTGCCTATTTATTGGCTTGCCTCAGAAGACCACGATTTTGCAGAAGTAAATCATTTTTATTTGTTTGGTAAAAAAATAGAATGGAAAAATGAACAAAAAGGCGGAGTAGGACGCTTTTTATTGGAAAATTTAGCTGAAACTTTAACAGAGATTGCAGATTTTCCAGCAGATTGGATTCAAAATTTTTATAAAAAAGAATTAAATTTAAGCCAAGCAACACGATTATTAGTAGCCGAATTATTCAAAAATACTGATTTGGTTTGTATTGATGCTGATGATAAATTACTAAAAAAAAGTTTTACTTCTATCATAGAAAAAGAAATTTTTACTCAAAAATCTTTTGAAATTGTTGAAAAAACAACAGAAAAATTAGCTCAAAACTATAAAACACAAATCAATCCAAGAGAAATCAATTTGTTTTATATTGATACTCAATTGCGAGAAAGAATTGTTAAAAATGGGAATAATTTTGAGGTTTTAAATACAAATATAACTTTTTCTGAAGAAAAATTAAGAGAAGAAATTAATCTTTTTCCCGAAAAATTTAGCCCAAATGTTGTTTTAAGAGGTATTTATCAAGAATTTATTTTACCAAATTTGGCATATATTGGCGGACCAGGAGAACTCGCATATTGGTTTCAGTTGAAAGATGCGTTTGAAAATTATGAGGTAACATTTCCAATATTGATGCCTCGAAATTTTGCATTGTATATATCGGCAGGACAAGCAAAAAAAATCAATAAATTTGATTTTTCTTGGGAAAATTGGTTTGAAAACGAAAACAATTTAAAAAAAATGTATTTGCTCAAAAACGAGGAAACTAATGTAAGTTTGAACGAAGAAAATATAAAAATAAAAGAAATTTTTGACCAAATCAAGCAAAAAACTGAACGTTTGGACAAGGGCTTGATGGATTGGATTGGAGCAGAAGAAACCAAAATTACCAAAGCCTTAGAAAATATCGAAAAAAAATTGCAAAAAACTGCCGAAACAAAAGCTGAAACGATATTAAAACAAATTTTTGCTGTCAAAGAAAAATTATTTCCTAATGGGAGTTTACAAGAACGACACGATAATTTTTTAAATTTTTATATCAATAATAAATTATTTATTCAACAATTAGAAAATCATTTGAATCCTTTTGATTTTAGATTACATATTTTGATAGAAGAATAATTTTTTATATTATACTATAAACTTGGGAAATTTCTAAAATACTTTGCAGAAGGTGGCATAAATGCCACCGCTATACATAATGTAACATCTTTTTATGTAAAAAAATAGCATTTTTGTCACGCCAAATCCCGTTTTTCAAAGATTTCCCAAGTTTATACTAACTGACTATGTTTCTAAAATTTCTCTTACTTTTTGCTGAAGTTCTTGTTTATCGGGTAAATAAAGTTGATAACGCGATACAAAAAGATTATTTGTAATACCTCCTAAGGCATATTCAACCATTACATCATTTTTGCGTGCGGAGAGAATAATACCAATAGGTTCATTATCGTCCTCTACATTTTCCTCTGTTTTGAAATAATTGATATACATATTCATTTGCCCAATATCTCCGTATGACACTTTTTGTAACTTCAAATCTATCAATACAAAACATTTCAAAATGCGATGATAAAATACTAAATCTACAAAATAATGCACACCATCAAGCGTAATACGATATTGTTTGCCCATATAAGCAAATCCTTTACCTAATTCAAGCAAAAATTTTTGTAAATTTTCTATCAATTTTTCTTCTAATTGACTTTCTTTTTTGAGTGTTTCTTCAGAAATTCCTAAAAATTCAAAAACATAAGGGTCTTTCAATATATCCTGTGGTAACTCATATTTTTGTCCTTCTTGTGATAATTTTAAAACTTCCTCTTTATTTTTACTCAAAGCAAAACGCTGAAATAAAGCACTATCCATTTGCCTTTCTAATTCTCGTACACTCCAACTTTCGTTTATACATTGTTTTTCATAAAAACTTCGTTCCAAATCATCATGAATTGATAAAAGTGAAACATAATGCGACCAGCTCAATTGGTCAGACAGTGTCTGACTTTTTGGATATTTGAGATAGATAAGACGCATATAGACCAAATTGGTGCGGCTAAGACCTTTTCCACCTACTCTTTTACGCAAATCTTTAGAAACTTCCAAAAGAACTTTTTTACCATATTCGGATTTTATATTTCCTTTTTGTTCATATTCTATAACATATTGTCCGATGCGCCAATATCCTAATAACATAGTTGTATCTATTGCTTTGCGTGCTTTTTGGCGTAAGATAAGGTATTCAGCCTCTAATATATCAATAAGTCTTTGATAATTGTTGTCTTTGGTAATACTTTGATTTTCCATAATTTTTTATGATGTTTTTTTGTTTGTGATTGATAAAAGGCGTGTAAGTCTGCGATTTGTTTAACTTTTCAAAAGCTTACAACTTTTGGAAAGTTTAGTTCTGATAAAAATATAAAAACACAAAGAAATCTTGTATTTTTATATCTTTTATTTTTTTAAGTATTTATTCCATAATTGATAAAATAGCATTTTTAAAAGACTTTTTTAGTAATATCTTGATGTTATGAGAAGTGTTTTTTTAGATTTTCTTAAAATTCTAATACTTTTGCTAATATATCTTTATGATAACCATTTACTTCACCGAATTTTGAGTCGTGGATACGTATAATGGGCATAGCGGCTATCTCACTTGCTTTTTTTAGTTTTTTACCTAATTGTGCTGCTTGCGTTTGTGATAAATTCCAAACCTGTTTTTTCAAGGCATAATAACCTGCCAAACTCAAATAATCTTTGTTTACAGTATTGATTTGTCCTTCTATTTCACTAATGCGTGTTTCGTGATTTTCGATTCTTTGTTGATGTTCTTGTAACTTTTTTTCATGTTCGACAAGTAATTGTACTGTTTCTAATAAAACTTCAACCTTACTTTTAGGTTCTAACTGATAACTACCTGTTTTGCGAATAGTTTCCACCACTTCAGCCACCCAATTAGTAAATTTTTCTGCTTCAGGCTTGTTACTTCTAAAAGCAAGTTTATAAATAGCACGTTCATTGATAAACCATGTTTTTTGAACCCCTCCCAAAGTTTGGGAGTCCTCAAAGATTGCCCATTCTTTAGGAATTTGTCTTTGCCAGAGGCTATCGGCTCCGCGCCAAGATAAATCAAGCATTTCAAAAATATCTTTAGCCATAAACCAGACTTGATTTTCATTTTCAATTACCCCAACTGATTTATCAAGGTAAGTTTTAATTGTTGTATTCATAATTTTTAAAATAATTTTTGCAAATATAAACAAGGTATTGCAAAAATGCAATTAAATTGTATAAAAAATATGCAATACCTGTAAATATTTTAATTTGTAATAACAACAAACAAGGTATAAAACTACAATTTTTAGATAAATCTTGTAGTTTTATACCTTATGTGTTACTTATTTATTTTAATGATTATTCCTGCTTGTTTTTTGTAATCAAAAATAAACTACCTATTAATAAAATGGCAAGTATTATATCAACAATGTTCCATAATTCTCTACCCAATGAGATTTTAGTAATCGGATTTATCAACAATGCAGCCACTATCCAAACAAAAAATAATATCTTATTTTCGTTATCTTTTTCGCAGAAGGCTAAAAAAGCAAATCCTAACATTCCCAAAAATCTAACCATTTGAAAATAAGCATAAGGCATTTTTGTTAAACACAACAACAACAAAAATGCTAAAATAATTTTAATGGTTTTTTCCATTTTTAAATATTTTTATACTTCTTTACCCCCTAATCATAATTCAAAACAGGTCTTAACCACTTCTCCGCTTATTCTTCTTTTACTTGATAGCAGTTTATGTCTTTTCAAAATAAGAAAAATTATCAATAAATTCTTGTTCTTGTTGTTGGATAATAATTCCTCTTTTTTCAAGAAATTCATTTATTTTATCAACATCTTTTTCTGTTTCATTTTCAATCTGTTTATAAAGCGTTTGTAATTCTTTGGTTAAAAAATATTTTGATAGTTGTTCTTCTTCCAAAGTCAAAATAAAATCTTTGATTTCCCTTTTGTTTTTATCACTTTCAAATTCAGAACTTAATCTAAATATCATGTTGGAAGGAGTTTTATCTTTTTTATTGAAAATAAAAAATTCTTTTATACTTTCTTGGGTTTCAAGTTCCGCCCCTTTACAGATATTATTTAAAAAAAATAATTGTAATGCTTTTGGTCGTACTCCTGTAAAGTTTAGTTTTTCAGGGAAATCCAACACAGTTAGTTTAGTTGTTTCTAAAAGACCATGTTCGTGTTCATCATTTATAAAATTAACAAATAACCTATATGCTGAACGTTGCTGACTTGGTGAATAAATAGTAAAATAGTTAGAATAAGTTGTAATCCAAAACCATTTTTCTAAATCTTTTAATTTTTCTTCGGTAGGATTAGGATTCAAGCGAAAAAAATTAGCAATAAAAATAAATTGAGTGGGATAAGGCAAAAAACCAATATTTATCATAAAAATCCGTTCATATAAAAATTCTACTGCTTTTTTTATTTGAATAAAGGTGTTTTTGCTTAATTCTTCCAAATTAAATTCTGATAAACTTTCTATTTCCACATCAAAATAAACTTTGTCTTTTGCATTACAAATACAATACAAGATAGTATCTCTTTTTAATTTCTCAAAGTTATAAGTTTGCAATTTTGTTAAAAAAATATCTATTTCATTAGTTAATAAAAATTCTGTTTCATTGTTATATGCTAATGCAGATAACATAAAATCAGGTGAAATATCCATTCCTGTAGAATTAACACGAGAAAATATTTCCACTGCACTTTTTATATCACCTCCTCGTATTTCAGTATAAGGAATTTCATAATCATATAATATTTTGGTTATTGCTTTGGCATTATCAATTAAAATTCTCGTTTCACTTTTTTCCAAATTTTGATTTTCTATCTCTCTCAAAAAATCTAAAAATAGATAAGTATCAACTATTTTGTATAAGGGCATTAAATAATACTCTTCATCTTTTTGCTTAGAGATAGAAACAAACTCTTTCGTTTTTAAATTGTAATATATGGAAAACTTACTTGTTTTGTTTTCTTTCTCATTTAATACATATTTTTGGGGATTTGCTAAGACTGCAAACAAAGTAGTAATTCTTTGTGAACCATCTAAAATATAGAGAGTGCGTGTAGGGTGTGCTTCTACTTCATAAATACCAATATTTTTTTTTACAGGATATTTTTGTTCAGGTCGCCAAAATAAAAAACTTCCCATAGGATAATCTTTGGCTATACTATCAAATAAATCCATAATTTGCTTGGTTTCCCAAACAAAATCTCTTTGAAAAATAGGAATTTGTATTTCTCCATTTCCCACATTTTCTAAAAGATTCAATAGTCTAATTTTGTCAGGTTTTACGCTTATTTTACTTTCCATTTTTATATGATTTTAGCGATTTTTAAAAGGATTTGTTCTATTTCCGAAATTTCAATAACATTACCATTATTAGTTTCAAATGATATTTTATGATGCTCGCATCTTTTTTCAAGTAATTGATAAGAAAAATTCATTTCAAATATTTCAGGAAATTTTTCTTTTATTTTCTCTTCTTTTAATCCAGTATTTGATTTATCATATTTTAAAAAATCCAATGTGCTTGGTTGCAAATTTTGTAAATATTCTTTTTGTTCGTTTGTTAATCCATAAATTTTAATAAAAACTTGTTCCAAAGGTGCATAGTTTTCTAATGCTCTTTTGTGCCAAATGTGCCAAATAATTTTGTCAGTTGTTTCCCAATTTGTATTTTCAGATTTATCAACATTTTTTATAAAACCAATCATTTTTTTTTGAGTATTTGCTAAAGTACCATTTACTTTTTCTTTATCGTTATCAAAAATCATAAATAATTTATAACATTCAATATTCTGAAATTGTAAAGAACCAACGTAGTACTCTAAATTTTTTTTCATATCACCTGTACCTCCTCCTTCTGTTCCTATCCATTCATTTTCAAAAGCCTTTTGAATGAGTACATAAATACTTTTTCTTTTTGGGTGATTTGTATATTTATCGCAAATACCTTTTAAAAATTTCTTTTCATTTAGTTTATTTTCAACTAAAAGCAAAGACCTTTCTTTTAGTATTCTTAACGCATTATAAGGCGAAACTTCATTTTCATTGTTACCAATCACAATTTTTGTTAAAAATTGTTTATGTAATGTTGTTATATTCGCTTTTTTTTGTAATTTTTTTGATAAATCTTGTAATTCATACTTACCAAAATAGGATTTAAAAGGTTCTTTTTCAAAAACCCATTTATCATAATCATCTTTTAAATTTTGAGTAATTACAAAATGCTGTTCTTGCCCCAGTAAAACTAAAATTTGCTTTAAAGTATCAAAATGTGCTTCTTCAAAAACAGAAGCGTTAAAATCAAAAATCATAATTTAGATTTATTTTTTTTGGCAAGTGCTTTATCCATTGCGTACATTTCCTGTAAATTTTCATTAAAAGCATCATCAAACCAATCGCTCAAAGTTCCTTCTTCATCAATCGTAATTGGCGTTATTTTCTGACCTCCATTTTCATTTTCATCTACCCAATAAATGATAATATCATCTTTTGTAAAACCAAAATCATTGTCAATTACCAACTTACGAAGCCTCAAAAGTATATTTTCTGCGTGGGTTTCTATCACAAAAGTTTGATTATTGGTTTTGGCTGATTTTGCAAAAAGTTCTGCTAAATCTGCATGTGCAAAAGTATGCAAATGTAATTCAGGTTGTTCTATGACCACAATAGAATCCTCCACATACATAAAAGCACGCACCACCAAAGGCAATGCTTGGTGCATTCCTTGCCCTACATCTGCTAAATTTACTTTTATATCGTTTTTTGAAAGTAAAAACTCATAAAATGAATTATTATCTTTTATTTCTAATTTCCAACCAAATTTTTCTTCATACCAATTACTTACTTGGTTATAAATTGAGTTTTCATCATCTTTACCTGATAAATAACTATCAATTAAGACTTGATAGGCATCTTTACCGTTTGTACTTACACTTTTATATTCGGTTTCTCCTTCAAAATAATAATGTCTTTTGGGTAAAACTCGAAACGGTTCGATGTAATCAATTTCAAAATCATTTAGAATAATATTATCAATGAAAGGAAAAAACTCTAACATATTCTCAAAATTCGTATGACTTATATCTAAGTCTTTATAATTTCTAATATTTTTATAATTTTCATAAAAAATATTTAAGTTTGGTAAAAAACCTCGTAAATCTATGAATACTTGTTTTTCATCTTTAGTATGAAAAATATTTTTTTCTTTTGAGTATTCTATAAAATCTCCGTTATTAAGTAACATTCTCCACTCCAAAAATTCAATTTTATGTGAGTTTATTGGCTGAATAATTTTTACAGATAAATTTGAATTATTTTGATATTCAATATTAAAACTAATAGGCGAATTAGGTTCTCTACCATATACTAAATCTCTAAACTCCGCTCCAAGTTCTACGCCATAATTATTTAATAACAAAGGGGCATCTATACGCCTTGAAAGTGAATTATCCAATAAAGTAAATAGTTTAGTGATTACACTTTTTCCTGAACTATTTTTGCCCAATAATAGCGTAATAGGTTTTAGTTCCAAAGTTTGTTTTTCTTTGAAGGCTTTGTAATTTTCAAAAGAAATAGATTTTATTTTCATCATTTTATTTTTTTATTTAAAATACTCAAAAATCAAACCTATAAAAGTAAAAAATTATAGGTTTGAAAAAAATTACCCCCTAATCATAATTCAAAACAGGTCTTAACCACTTCTCCGCTTCCTCAAGGCTGATATTTTTGCGTTGTGCATAATCTTCTACTTGGTCTTTGGCGATCTTTCCTAAACCAAAATATTTACTTTCTGCATTAGCAAAATAAAAACCAGAAACCGCCGCCGCAGGATACATCGCCAAACTTTCGGTAAGTCGTATGCCAATGTTTTTTTCTGCTTCTAACAATGCGAACAAAGTCGTTTTTTCGGTGTGGTCAGGGCAAGCAGGATAGCCCGGTGCAGGACGTATGCCTTCGTATTTTTCACGAATTAAATCATCATTTTCTAAATTTTCGTCTTTGGCATATCCCCAAAATTCCTTGCGTACACGCTCGTGCATACGCTCCGCAAAAGCCTCCGCAAATCTATCTGCAATCGCTTTTATCATAATTGAATTATAATCATCATGGTCTTTTTCGAATTGTTTTGCCAATTCGTCTGCTCCAAAAATCGTAACAGCAAAACCACCAATATAATCTTCTTTGCCACTTTCTATGGGTGCAATAAAATCAGAAAGGCTTAAATTTGGTAAATTTGACGATTTTTCAGATTGCTGACGCAACGATTGTAAAATTGCTAAAGGTTTTTGCTCACGCATTTCTTCATAATGTTTGTGTGCGTGATGATGTGGTACGCCACAATCGCAATTCGCCGTTTCAAGTTCTTGAAACGAATAAACAGCCATTTGGTCGTCCTCAAAAGTATTAGCAGGATAAAAACCAATCACACCTTTTGCAGTCAAAAGATTTTCATCAATCACTTTTTTGAGTAATTTTTGGGCGTCAGCATACAATTTTTTTGCTTCTACACCTACAATTTCATCTTCTAAAATTTTTGGAAATTTACCATGCAATTCCCACGTCTGAAAAAATGGAGTCCAATCGATGTATTTGCTCAATTCACTCAAACTATAATGATTGAATGTTTTTGTACCCAAAAAAGTTGGTTTTTTGATTTGTGTTTTTCCCCAATCAATTTTATATTTATTTGCTCTTGCTTCTTTTAAAGTTGCAAATTTTTTATCTTGTTGTCTGCGTGCATGTCCTTCTCGCATTTCATCATATTCTTCTTTGATGCTCAATGCAAAACTTTCTTTGGTATCTTTTCCTAATAAATTGCTTACCACAGGCACAGACCTTGACGCATCTAACACGTGAATCACAGGAGCGGAATATTTAGGAGCAATTTTAACAGCCGTATGAATGCGTGAAGTGGTAGCACCACCAATCAACAAAGGAATTTTCAAACCTTGTCTTTCCATTTCAGTAGCCACATTCACCATTTCATCAAGGCTTGGCGTTATCAAACCACTCAAACCAATGATGTCTGCCTTTTCTTTTTTTGCTATTTCTAATATTTTTTCAGTAGGCACCATTACTCCAATATCAATCACTTCGTAATTGTTACAAGCCAATACAACACCCACGATATTTTTGCCGATGTCGTGAACATCACCTTTGACGGTTGCCATTAATATTTTTGCTTGTCCTGCTGTGGCAACTTCTCCGCGTGCTTTTGCGGCTTCTTTTTCTTTTTCCATAAAAGGTAAAAGATAAGCAACAGATTTTTTCATTACTCTTGCAGATTTTACAACTTGTGGCAAAAACATTTTTCCTGCCCCAAACAAATCACCTACAATGTTCATTCCGTCCATCAACGGACCTTCAATCACTGAAAGTGGTTTATCAAATTGCAAACGTGCTTCCTCTGTATCTTCATCAATAAAATCAGTAATTCCTTTCAATAAAGCGTGTTTTAAGCGTTCTGCAACAGATTCGTTACGCCAAGCGAGGTCAGTTTCTTTGGTTTTTCCTGCTTCTCCTTTGAGGCTTTCTGCAAAATTAACCAATCTTTCTGTGGCATCTTCTCTGCGATTTAGAAGTACATCTTCTATCAATTCTAAAAAATCTTTTGGAATATCATCATATACTTCAATCATTCCTGCATTGACAATCCCCATATCCATTCCTGCTTTGATGGCGTGATACAAAAAAGCAGAGTGCATTGCCTCACGCACTTTGTCATTACCACGAAAAGAAAACGAAATATTAGAAACCCCACCACTTACTTTGGCGTGTGGTAAATTTTCTTTTATCCATTTGGTTGCTTTGATAAAATCAACCGCATAATTATTGTGTTCTTCGATACCTGTGGCAACAGTCAAAATATTAGGATCAAAAATAATATCTTGAGGAGGAAAGCCAACCTTTTCGGTCAATATTTTATAGGCACGCTCACAAATTTGGATACGACGTTCGTAACTATCTGCCTGTCCTGTTTCATCAAAAGCCATCACAACCGTTGCGGCACCATATTGTCGCACTAATTTTGCTTGTTGGATAAATTTTTCTTCTCCTTCTTTTAATGAAATAGAATTAACAATCGATTTTCCTTGCACACATTTCAAACCTGCTTCAATAACGCTCCATTTCGAACTATCAATCATAATCGGCAATTTGGCAATATCAGGCTCAGAAGCAATCAAATTTAAAAATTTTGTCATTACAATTTCAGATTCCAACATACCTTCGTCCATATTGACATCAATTACTTGCGCTCCACCTTCCACTTGGTCGCGTGCTATTGCCAATGCTTCTTCGTATTTTTCATCTTTTATCAATTTTCTAAACTTGGCTGAACCTGTAACATTTGTTCTTTCGCCTACATTCACAAAATTAATTTCAGGAGTAACGGTCAATGCTTCCATTCCACTCAAACGCAAATATTTTTCGGGAAATGCGATTGTTCTTGGGGAATATTTTTGAGCTACTTCTGCGATTGCTTTGATGTGTTCGGGAGTAGTGCCACAACAACCACCAATGATATTTAACCAATTTTCTTTAAAAAATTCCTCGATAATATCAACCATTTCTTGTGGTGTTTGGTCATATTGTCCAAACTCATTGGGCAAGCCTGCGTTAGGGTGTGCGGATACGTGAAAAGGTGCATTTTTTGACAAACTTTTGATATAAGGACGCATCAAATCTGCTCCCAAAGCACAATTTACGCCAATACTCAACAAATCTATGTGCATTGTAGAATATAAAAATGCTTCTATCGTCTGCCCTGAAAGTGTACGCCCTGCGGCATCTGTAATCGTCCCTGAAAGCATAATCGGTAATTTTTTACCTAATTTTTCTGAAACATTTTGAATGGCAAACAAAGCAGCTTTTGAATTTAATGTATCAAAAACAGTTTCTACCAACAATATATCCGCACCACCTTCTATCAAAGCAGTGATTTGCTCTGAATAACTTTCGACTAATTGGTCAAAAGTAACAGCACGATAACCCGGATTATTGACATCAGGCGAAAGCGAAGCCGTTTTGTTCATCGGACCGATAGAACCTGCGACAAAACGAGGTTTGTCAGGATTTTTTTCAGTAAATTGATTAGCAACTTCTTTGGCAATTTTAGCAGCATTAAAATTGAGTTCATAGACCAAATTTTCCATGTGATAATCAGCCATTGAAATAGAAGTCGAATTAAAAGTATTGGTTTCGATAATATCTGCCCCAGCCTCCAAATATTTAGCGTGAATATCTTTAATGGCTTGCGTTTGCGTGAGCGTGAGCAAGTCATTATTTCCTTTCAAAGGGTGAGGATAATCTTTGAAACGCTGACCACGATAATCTTCTTCTGAAAAATTATGTCTTTGTATCATTGTTCCCATTGCTCCATCGAGGATGAGAATACGTTTTTTGAGTTGTTGTTTTATGTTCATTTTTTTTTTATTTCTGTGGTGCAAGCGTGGACGTTTGCACCAATTTTTTTTATTTTTTTATTTTCAAGCGTGGAGGCTACATAAAAATTATTTTGTTCAAGCGCCCACAATTAATTTTGTAAAGTAAAAATAAGCCAAGTTACCAAACAGCCAATTCCAAAAAAGGCTATTAAGTAACTGCTCTTTAACTCAATTTTTTCATATATTACTATATTTTTTTTATTTACTATATCTTCAATAATATCTGAAAAAACTAAACCTGATATTGTAAAAGTAGTAAATAATAAAAATCCTGCCTGCAAATTTGTTTGGTCTGTTGCTAATATATTCACTAACTTGCTTATATTTTCAAAGTTTGCAAATTGATTACTTATAAGACCATTGAAACCAATGTAAGCCATAAATATTGCGACAACAATTACATCAGCCATTGACCATTTTGAAGATTTCAATACTATAAATTTAACAAAAGGATTTTTTAAATTTTCAGGAATATTTATAGATATTACAGACATTAATAATTTGGAAACAGGAAATAAAATGCTGAATAGAAATATTAAAAAACCTATTGCAATGTTGTCTAATTTTCCACTATTTATTAGAATAAAAACGATTTCAATTATACTTTTACTTTGATAAAACAAATATTGATTTGTAAATGATATATTTTCACCTAACAATGAAAAGTCTATTTGTTTTATTCTTGCATCTACATCTATAATTGGAGTTAATACTCCACCAATAAGTACCAAAAAACAACCTATTGCAATAAAATATATTGATATATTTTGAAACTCGTTTGTGAGAAAAAAATGTAAAAACATAACCACTAAACACAAGGATACTAACAAACTAAAAACCCATATTGTTCTATCCGATTTTTTAAGTTCATTTGTAATTAAATTTTTACATTCTTCTAAATTATTTTGCTTATATTTTGATAGTATTTGGTCTATTTCCGTTTTATCTTCTTTCCCAATAGCATACTCAAGAATATCATTCAATTTTTTGTCAATAAATGATATTATTTTTTCTTTGTTATCTTTGTTATTTATGTAGTCCATAGCTTCTTCTGCAAATTTTGGTATTTGTTTACCAATTGCTCTTACTTTGCCTCTCAAATCTCCAAAAAAATCTACGATTTGAAAACCTATATCATCATGTTTGTCAAATTCTAATATTACTTTTTTAAATAAATTTTCTAATGCTCCTTGAACAAGTATTTTAGTTTGTTCTCTGTTTTCCCCTGTCAATTCAAATTCACGTAATTTTTTTGATAGTATTTTTGAGACTTGTTTTTTCCATTCATAACCATTAAAAAGTCCATATTTTACATTATTTAGTCTAAAATCATCATAACGCATATCTTTTCGATTGCTACTGAATATACTTATAGAGATTATTAAAGTTAAAATAGTAACTACCAATAAAAAATTTAGTATATAATTAGTTAAATTTTTTTGTATCATTTTAATAAAATTTTTGTTTATTTTGAATTACTTGTTTTGTTAAAGATGATTTACATCTAAAAATATTTTTTTGATTTTTTGTTTACATTGGATTTTTAATTTCACAAACTTGGAAATACATTTTGTATGCAGATATTGTTGAGTAATTTATAACCAAAAAACATTATTTATCTAATAATTTAGTTTCTAAAATCTCTTTGAACTTCCTTAAAATACCAATAATTTGTAACAATCCATCTTTTTCAGTGCAATCATAAGACTTCGAAATACAATACGTTTTATCTTCCAAAATAAAAAAATCCCATAATTTTCCTGTAACCGTACAACCATACAAAGTATTTTTTAAACTATTTTGTTTTTGAGCAATCAAAAATGCTTCTAATAATTGTGCAACAGGGTCACCATTTGGGTCTTTTAATTTTTTGTATTCTTGAAAATAAAAATAAGGTATTTTTGGTTTGTCCATATTTCCTTTTGCAATCATAAAATCAGTTTTTACATAAAGATAAATATCATTTATTTTTGTAAATATTTCTCTTTCATAATAAGTTTTATACCATTTTGTGTCTGATAAATGCCCTAAAATCACTACGAATGCTAAAAATTTCATTTTTAATTCTTCTTCGTTCCAGCCCTCTATATTTTGATAAGCATTTTCAAAAATAATATCAAAAGTTTGTTGCTCAAAAGCCGTCAAAATAGGCATATCAATTGTTGTCCATTCAGACATCAAAGCCATTTTATCGTTACCTTTTAATCTATTCAAACCAAACAAATCTATCAAATCTCCTTCTGAATATTTATTTGCTTTTTTTTGTTTTTTAACCATTTTTTTTATTTATCTAAAAAAATTACTCCTCCCAAATTTCCTTTATTTTTATACAATTTACTTTCATCATTTTATAAATTTTTAGTAAATCATCTGTATGCGTAGCCGAAAAAACATCACTGATACAATATGTTTTATCAGGATTTAAAACCATAAAAAACCAACTTCTACCAATGATATATGCTCCAAAAACAGGCTTTTGAGCCATTTTTGGTACATTTAAGTTCAATTCGTAAGCCAACAACATAGCCGACAAACATTGTGCGGCAGGGTCAGGGCTATCATTGTCTAATTCTTTTTTGTATTCGTGAAGAAAGAAAAAAGGAGCATCAATTTCTTGTTTTCCTGTGGCTATAATCAAATCAGGAAAACCATTCAATTCTTCACCATCAACCACGCCACCAATATATCTTTCTGCAAAACAAGAAATTTCATCGGTGTCATACCGCACCAAAGTAACAATGTTTCCAATAAATTTTAATTTTACCTCTTCCTCATTCCAATAATCGATATATTTCAACATTCCTTCTCTCCAAAACTCCAAACTTTCAGCTTCAAAACGGTTGATTTCGACCTCTGAATTGAGCCATTCGACTAAATTTGGGTGGTCATACACTCGTTTTAATCCAAATCTTTTTTTTAGTTTTTCTCTTGTCCAGCTTTTAAATGTACTCATTTTTACAATTATTTTATTTTTTTAATGAAAAAATTATCGCAATTTTTATTTTTTTGCTACAAGGATTTCACGCCTACTACGTTGTTTTTTAAAATTATTAGGATAACATTTATATTGTTTAAATTTCTTTAAAAAGGTAATTCAATCTATATTTTTTTGTATAGTGAGTTCAAAGTTATTCAAATTCAAACACAATAAATTACCTAATTTTGTATAATCGTATTTTCTATGTGGTTGATTATAAACGCAACCATTGTCTAAGGCAATTATTTTGCTTTTGTTTTCAATCAGTTCTTCAATTTTATCCAAATAAGTAACTTGATGACCATGTATAATCGTTTTTCCTTTTAATATTATCTCATCATATTCCATATTTCGAATTTCCAACATTCCATTAAAATCGTCAAAAACATTATGAACATAAATATTAAAACCTGCGTGTACCAACCAAAAATCATCTAATTCGATAAAATAAGGTAAATTAGCCACAAAATTAAGGTATTTTTCTTTTAAATTTCCATTTTCATCTAATAAATTTATACTTTTATTCATTTTTCCTACAAATGATTTGAACATTTTTTGATTATAATTATGATAAGCATACAATAAATTTTGCTCGTGATTGCCTCTCAATGCAAATATTTGATAAGCATTGTCTTGCATTTCAATAATAAAATCTATCACGCCTGCACTGTCTTTGCCTTTATCGATGTAATCTCCCAAAAAATAAATAATATCATCTTTGGAAGGTGATATTTTATTAAAAAGCATTTTCAAAGTTTTTGAGCAACCATGCACATCAGGAATCACAAAAGTATTCATTTTTCTTATTTTCAAATAATAATTTTTATAGGGTACAATAACCATGAATATCACTTATTGCAAATCTATCACAATCTTTATTTTTGGGTATATTTTTAGGAATATA
This sequence comes from Bacteroidota bacterium, assembly GCA_004293265.1. Classification (GTDB taxonomy): domain Bacteria; phylum Bacteroidota; class Bacteroidia; order Cytophagales; family Microscillaceae; genus RDXZ01. The sequence goes on from RDXZ01000021.1 coordinate 21,912, forward strand.
ATCCATTTTTTAATGTTTTTAGTTTATTTTATAAAAAGGTTACTGTAAAATTTTCGTATATTAATTGAAGGGGCGAGGACAAGCCTCGCCCCTTCAATCGTATTTTTTACAAAAAATATCAATTTTGTTGTGTAGATACATATTTTTCTTAAAATTTCAAATATATACAAAACTTTTACAGCAAATATTTTCTTGATACTCACCCAAAAAATTAACATATAAAAATAAAGTAAAGTTCAAAACTATCGCAAAATAGAAACGAACTTTACTTTATAAATAAATGATAGTAACCAAAAAATAATATAACATAAAAATTTTGACAAAATAAAAACCTTGTCAAAGTTTTTTTAAATCTTTTCTGCTTCTTCTAACGCTTTTCGAAGTGCTTTTAGTTTATTATTGACTTCCTCTAATTCATTTTGAGGAATAGATTTGGATACAATTCCTGCCCCTGCTTGATAAAACAAACAATTGTTTTTACTCAAAAAAGAACGAATCATAATCGCGTGATTGATTTCTCCTTCAAAACCTAACCAACCTAAGGCACCACCATAAAAACCTCTGTTTTGATTTTCATATTGATTTATCAAACTCAAAGCCTTGTATTTAGGTGAGCCAGAAAGCGTCCCCGCAGGAAAAGTATCCCCGAAGAGTTGTAAAGGCATTTTTTCGACATCAATTTCTGCCGTTACTTTCGAAACCAAGTGAATTAAATGAGAATAATATTGAATTTCTTTGAATGTTTCGACTTTGACGTGATGTCCATTTCTACTCAAATCATTGCGAGCCAAATCGACTAACATGACATGTTCGGCACTTTCTTTTTCGTCTGCGAATAGTTTTTTAGCCAAATTTGCATCTTCTTCATCGTTTCCTGTACGCCTAAATGTGCCTGCAATCGGGTGAATTTCTGCTTTATTTTTTTTGATAACTAATTGTGCTTCGGGTGATGAGCCAAAAATTTTAAAACTTCCATAATCAAAATAAAATAAATAAGGAGAAGGATTGATAGACCGCAAAGCACGATAAACATTTAACTCATCACCTTGAAAATGTTGTGAAAATTGCCTTGAAAATACAATCTGAAACACATCTCCAATTTTACAATGGTGGATTCCTTTGTTGGCTAATGCCAAAAAATCTTCATCTTTTAAGTTAGAATTTTCTACACCTGACATAGAAAAAGAATACATAGGAATCGAATGCCTTGCTATCAAAGTAATAATTTCTTCTAATTTTGAAGGTGTATTGTTATATAAATGTTCAAAAATATAAAGTTCGTTTTTAAAATGATTTATCGCAATCACAAACCGATATACACTATAAAACATATCAGGAATTTGCCTTTCTTCACTTGAAAAATCTTGTGTTTTGATGTCCTCAAAATATCGAACACTATCAAAAGTAGTATAACCAAACAAGCCGTTATTTGGAAAATTAAAAGGTAAAATATCAGTTTTGAAACTTTTTGCAAATGTATCTAATGATTGTAAAATATCAGTAGAAATATTTTTTTCAATATTTCCATCAGGTGTATGAATTGTAACTTGTTGATTTTCAACGATAAATTTTGCGATTGGCTCAAAACAAATAAACGAAAAACTATTTTCGTGTCCATGATAATCAGAACTTTCTAATAAAATTGGATTTTCAAATTCATCACGAAGTTTTAAAAATAAACTAACAGGAGTAAGTGTGTCTGCTAATAATTTTTGATATTTTGTTTGAAGTGTAAAGTGTGTCATATTTTTAGGTTGTCTAATTGTTGTTGTAAAAAATCATATAACGCATCTAAAGAAGTATGGTTTAAGTCCCAAGCGTCAGTATTTGTACTTGCTGTAAAAATTTTGTATATGTTTGAAATTTTAAGAAAAATATGTATTTACACAACCTATTCGCCCCTGCTTGTGTCCCACAAGCAGTCGTCGTTGGTGTAAGAATCGTTTGTTACAATATTCGCTTGTGGGACACAAGCGAGGGCGTAAGAATTTCTGAGATTGACAAATTTTATTACCAATGTTTTAAATTTTATTTAGTGAGAATAAATATATTTCAAAACTCATTTATTTGTAATTAAATTTTCCTAAATTTTTTAATTCTAATTCTTCAAAACCTTTGAAATGCTTAATCTTAAAATTTTTAAAATGATTTTCCATTTTGTATTATTATTTATTGAATAAACTTCTTGCGAAAGTGTTTCGCAAGAAGTTTTATTGATAAAAATATAAAAGACTGATTTTTATTCAGCAGCCAATTGTATTGCTTTTTTACGTTGTAAATACGTAGAAATATCTAAAACAACAGGAGAAGCAATAAAAATTGATGAATATGTACCAATGATAATTCCTACTAATAACGCATAAGAAAAACCACTCAACACTTGCCCGCCAAAGAAAAATAAGACCGCAACCACAATCAAAGTAGTACCTGAGGTCATAATGGTACGGCTCAAAGTATCATTAATAGCTGAGTTTAATTTAGCACCAAAATTACTCTCGCGTGTATCACCCGCAAACTCACGAATACGGTCAAAAACAACCACCGTATCGTTGATAGAATAACCAATAACGGTAAGCATTGCCGCGATAAATACTTGATCTACTTCGTAAGAAAAACCCAATGCTCTGGCAATTGTCATACCTGCAAATACTATCAAAACATCATGAAGTAAAGCCAAAACTGCCGCTAAACTATATTGCCAACGTTTGAAACGAAGCAAAATATAGAAGAAAATAGATACCAAAGACCAGAAAATTGTCCACAAAGATGATTTATAAATATCATCTGCGATGGTCGCACCTACTTTTGAAAAACTTACGATTTTAGGTTTTGCATTTTCAAATTTTTTCAAAGAAGATAATACTTGTGATTCTACTTTTTTATCACCTGCATCGCTCTCGTCTTCTGTCAAATAACTTGTAGTGATTTTAAATTTGCTATCGCCGTTATAAGTTTTTACTTCAACACTTCCTAAGTTTTTAACTAATTCTGCACGAGTTTCGTTCAAAGAAACTACTTTTTCAAATTCTACTACATAAGAACGTCCTCCTTTAAAATCTACGCCTAAATTAAAACCGCCTTGTACTACCCATAAAATAGCACCAATAACAATCAATGCACCAGAGAAAATATAGGCTTTGACGCGTAAATTAACGAAATTTAACTTAGAACCTACAAAAGCATTATTAAGTATAAATGAATTAAAACTAATATTGTTACCACGTTTTTCAAAAAACTCAATAATTGCTCTTGTAATAAATACAGCCGTAAATACAGATGAAACAATACCAATCATCAAAGTCAAGGCAAAACCTTTGATACCACCCGTACCAAACGCATATAACATTACCCCAATCAAAAACGTAGTGATGTTGGCATCAATAATAGAACTATATGCTTTTTCATAACCCAAATCTGTTGCTTCTTTCAATGTTTTTCCATTGCGTAATTCTTCTTTTACCCTCTCAAAAATCAATACGTTGGCATCAACCGACATACCAATTGTCAAAACGATACCTGCTAAACCTGCTAAAGTTAAAACTGCGTGAAAGCCTGCCAATAATCCAATAATGAAAAATATATTAAATAATAAAGCAAGATTTGCAATTACTCCACTTGTTTTGTAATATAAAATCATAAATAAAACAACCAAACTCAAACCTAATAACATCGAATTTAAGCCTTGTGTGATAGATTCGCCTCCTAAACTTGCACCCAAAGTTGCCTCTTCCACGATGCGTGTAGGGGCAGGCAATTTACCCGCTTTCAAAACGTTTGCTAAGTCGTTTCCTTCTTCAATTGTAAAGTTTCCACTGATTTGAGAACTACCATTTGGAATTACGCCATTGACCATTGGAGCAGAATAAACATAATTATCTAACACAATTGCTATGCGTTTGTTCAGGTTTTGTTCGGTCATTCTTTTCCAAATTCTTGCGCCTGTGGTATTCATTTGCATACTTACCGCAATTTGTTTTTGGTCAAAATCTTTGTAAGCATTCGTAATTACACTACCATCAAGAGGTGCTTTTCCGCCTCTTCCTTTTTTGATAGTAAACAAACTAATTGTGTTTGCTTTTGCATCTGCTTTTACTGCCCATAATAATTTGAGATTAGAAGGGAACATATTTTTTACTACATCACGCGACAAAAGTTCGTTTACTCTTGCTGTGTCCGTTAATTTGACTGCAAAACCATCATAATTAGGCATCAAAAGTTGCATAATTGGTGATGCTTGGCTCAAAGAATCTTTTTTAGCGTCTTTTTTATCATTTTTAGCGGTTTTATCCTTAGTAGTATCTTTTTTACCTGTATCTTTTTTAGCCACTAAATTATCTCCTTCTTTTTTAGGCGTATCTTTTTTAGCGACTAAATCATCTTCAGATTTTTTAATAGTGTCTTTTTTACCACTTTCACCAATCAAATCATCTTTTGTATCTTTTTTGATTTCTTCTTTGGCATCTTTTTTAGTAGAATTTTTGGCATTTTCTTTTACCAAATATGAATTTAATTGTTCCAAAGAAGCCAAAAGTTCATTGCCTTCATATACTTCATAAAACTCCAATTTGGCAGTTCCAGATAATAATTTACGCACCCTTTCAGGATTTTCAACGCCCGGTAATTCTACTAAAATACGTCCTGTTCCGGGTATTTTTTGGATAGTAGGGTTAGTTACGCCAAATTTATCAATACGAGTACGAATAATATCAAAAGACCTATCAATAGCCCCTGATACTTCTTCTTTGATGACAGAAATAACTTGTGAATTAGAAGATTTTAGGTCAATTTTGCCTTTATTTGAAGAATTTGTAAACAAATTTGCTAACGAACCATTGGGGCTTATTTTTTCATAAGCAGTTGCAAATAAATTTACAAAATTATCATTGCTTGTTTTTTGTGCTACTTCGGCTTGTTTGATAGCCTCATTGAATTTAGCATCAGTAGTATTTCCTGCCAATGCTCTCAAAATTTCTACGGGAGAAACTTCGAGTGTTGCGTGCATACCGCCTTGCAAATCCAAGCCTAAAGCCAATTCATAATCTTTGATTTGTTTGTAAGTGTATTCTATTCCTAAAAAAGAAGAAACAGGTTTATTCCACAAAGAATCAATCATTTTTTGACGTTTTTTTGTATCTAAAACGCCTTGTTTGTTAGTAGATTTTGCTTTAATATCAGCTTGTATCACGCGAGCTCGGTACGTAAAAGATAAATAATAGGCACAAATCAACGAGATTATAAGTGCCAATGTAATGATTACACTACGATTCATATATATTAGAAATTTAAAATTTTAAGAGAATATTTTTTTATTTAATTACAAGATATATTTTTATCTATTTTTGAATTTGAATAGATGCAAAATATTTTTTTTGAAAGATAAAATAAAAAATTAAGGAGCATTGGGGGCAATATGATGCTCAAAGAGTTGAACAAAATAGGGCAAAAGGGCAGAAGATGGTGAAAAAACCTTTCCTATGGTAATAATTTGAGGAAATTTGAATTGAAAAGAAGAAATAATTTGTAAAACAAAAGGTGAAATGTGCATCACAGGCATCACAGCCTCAAAACTCATTTCTTCTAAAATCACAATTTGGTTATCTTTTTGTGATTTAGTATCTGTTTTTTTTTCTTTTTTTTGTGTTGAAGTTATTTTTTCTTTTCCTACAATATCAATATACATCGAAACAGATAATTGTCCTACAATCAATGTTAAAAAAAACATTGCGTAGAAAAATATTGTTTTTGAATAAGTAGATTGATATTTTTTCATTTCTTTTTATTTTGAACTGCAAAGAAAAGTATTTTTTTTGACAAATCAAAATTTTTTTTGTATAAATATTTTGGTTCTTCGAAAGTTATTGCAGGAATACGATTTTTGGATAGCAAAAAAACTTACCTAAGCTTAATTTGAGGCTTCTATTTGGCAGTTCCGTAATAACTTTCTAAGAACCAAATAAAAATTATCCCAAACTCACCTTAATATACGAAAATTTGATACTACCGAAATTTTTGAGAAATTAGTTAGTAATCAGAAATTTCAATTTTTCTTTTTGTTTTGAGAATAATAGTAGAATTTTGCAATGTTAAATTTTTCTCAATTTATTCACTTAAAAAAAAATACTATGAAAAAGTCAATTGAACCCAAGTCATCACAAAAAAAAGTAGCTATCGAAACCAAAATCTTAAAAGAACACAGAAAATGGACTTGTGCCGCGTGTGATGGTAATTCACAAACAGGTTGTTTGAGTACTACAGGTGAATGTTATAGGTAAAAGTATGGTTTTTTGTATTTTAATCAGACTTAAAAAATATTTTCAAAAAAAAAGTAATTTTGTTTTTTTATTAGCAAAACTTTTTATATTATTGCATTCTATAATTAATATTTTACTTTGATGAAAAAAATTCGTTATTGTCGTGTTCAGTTAGAAGACGAACTCAAATCTTATGAAATCAATGCGTTGCGTGGGGCGGTGGCTGATGCGGTGAGTAAGGCAATAGGCAGAGAAAATGAAGAAAGTATTTTGTTTCATAATCACGTTCCTGAAAAAAAATATAATCAAGGTTATCCATTGATTCAATATAAAAGAATTAAAAATAAACCAACTATTATTTTTTTGGAGGCGGCGGTTGATGTGGCTCATCATTTTTTTGCGAATGCTCCCACTAATTTGAAAATTCATACGCATTTGATTTCGACAGAAATTGCAGAATTAGTATTAAAACAACCTACTTTACAAGTTTGGGATTCGATGTTTACGTATAAAATATTGGATTATGCCGCCATTCGAGAAAAAAATAAAGTGCAATTTGATAGTCTTGATAATTTAAAAGATAAAATTATTTTTTTAGAAAAAATGTTAATTAGTCATATTGTGGCTTTTGCTTTGAATATTGGTTGGGCAATTAACGAACAAAAAAGAGTGGAAGTAAGTATTTTAGATATTTTAAAACATAAAACTATTCCGTTTAAAGAGATTGATTGGGACGCTTTTGATTTGGTTTTTAAAACCAATGTAAGTTTGCCTAATTTTATTGGTTTGGGTAATCATGTGAGCGTGGGCTGGGGCGTTATCAAAAATATTCAGCCTGAAAATGAATGGTAATTTATAAACTAAAAAATAAAAAAATAAAATGAAAACAATTACTTTTACTTGTGAAACAATCACACCGATGTTCCTTTCGGGAGCAGACCAAAACATTCCTGAACTTCGTCCTCCGAGTATCAAAGGGGCATTAAGATTTTGGTGGCGGGCGATGAATGGGCATCTTGACTTGAAAGACAAAAAAGACGAACAAGGTAATCTTATTAAAGGTTTAAAAACTCTTGAAAGTGAAATTTTTGGCGGGACAGAGCCTGCACAGAGGAGCAAGGTGATAGTGAGAGTTTCACATAGTTCTTTAAATAAATCATCAAATAAATTGAATGGTGAAAAAGTCCATATTGAAAAATGGGTTTATGACAGAATTGTTGGTAAAGAAGTAAAAAGAGATATTCCAATAGATTTACTTGAATATCTGTGTTATGGAACTTATGAATATGAAAGAGGCAAAGGAAATGTTTTTACAAGAGAATATTTTTTGCCTAATCAGCAGTTTGAGGTAAATTTTATATTTATAGATAATCAATATGTGCAGGAAGTTGTAAATGCCTTTTGTTTAATTGCTAATTTTGGTGGTTTAGGTTCAAGAAGCAGAAATGGTTTTGGTAATTTCAAAGTAGTCAGTTCCGATATTGATTTACCAACGCAAGAAGACTTATTAAAAAAACTAAAAAAAGGTAATAAGGCATCATTTACTGCTTTTTCAAATGATATACGGATTTTTAAAACTACCTTATCTTTTCCTATTGTTAATGATAAGGGTATCAAACAAAATGATGTTTGGAAAAAAGCATTATCTAAGTTAGCAAGTGCTTATCGTGTTTCTCGTAGTTCATTAGAAACCAAGCACACATACAATAAAAGAATTTATATTGCCTCACCTCTCATTGCTGATAATGAAACTCATTCCTTTTTGGATAGACACTCTAAATCATTTTTTCTAAGCATCATTGAGGAAAATGGACAATACAACGGAGTAATTCTGTATTTACCTTATTTGTATTTAGAGGGTAATACCAATTATAACAAAAAACGTAGAGAGAATTATGATGAATTTAACACAAAATTTTGTGAATTATTATTACAAAACCAACTAACCGAAATAACCATATGACACACTTATTCCTATTCACCATTTCCCCTGTGCAGAGTTTTATTGCACAAGCACGTAAGACGCAAGATTTGTGGGCGGGGAGTCGTATGCTTTCTGATTTGGTAAAGAAAGTATTTGCTAAAATAGTAACCGAAAAAGGCAAAGTAATATTTCCTTTTTCTGATGCAGGTGATTCTTTGCCTAATCGAATTTTGGCTTCTTTTAATTTTACAAAAACAGACCAGGATCTCAAAAACTTAGGTAAAAAAATAGCCGATGAAGTGGCGATTGAAATTCACGAATTAACTAAAAAAGCAGAGTCCAAAATTGGTTCAACTGAATACGCCAAAATTAAAAACGATTTTGAAAAACAAGTCAAAGACTACTTTTCTACTTTTTGGGTATTTGTAGAAATTAAAAATAACAACTATGTAGAGGCTTATGACAAAGCAGACCGACTTTTAGGGGCTGTCAAAAACTCCCGCACTTTTACGCAAAACCCCGAACAAGGACGTAAATGCTCTTTGAGTGGTGAGCAAAATGCGTTGGTGTTTAGCAATACAAACGCTTTGAGTGATTTGAAAAAGAAATTTGTAAATGTATGTGCCTTAGTTGATGATGATAGTTTTGGAGATGGTGAAGGTTTATCAGCCATTTCCTATATCAAACGCATTTATCAAGGTTCGTCTGGTTTTCCTTCTACTGCAAAAGTGGCTTTAATGAAAGATTTATCAATTTTCAGTAATGATTGCCTTGATAAGTATAAAAATATTTTAGGTAAAAACTTTGATGAGCAACTTTATTATGAAGAAAATCTAACAGCAAAATATTTTGAAAAACACAAGTTGTCACTTAAAAACTTAGATGACGCAAAAAAGCAACTTTCAAATTTGAGTTGGATTGCTAAACAGAGCAAAAGGTCTTTCACCAAATACTACGCAATCTTACTCTTTGATGCCGATAGTATGGGGGCTTGGCTTTCAGGAGAATATTTGAACGATAGAGAAAATAAATTACAAGCCTTTCACACGCATATTTCAGGCTTACTTTCAAATTTTGCGGAATACGCTAAAAACTATGTTGATGGTAAATTGGCAGAAGAAGATAAAAAGAAAAACCCTGAACTTAAAACTGAATACCTTAAAATCAAAAAAGGTCGCACTGTGTATGCAGGTGGCGATGACTATTTGGGTTTTATCAATTTGCATTACTTATTTGATGTAATGAAACACTTGCGAGAGCAGTTTAAAGCACAAGTAAGTGATAAATTAAAAGAAATGACAAAGCCAGATGGAACTAAAACAACATTTGATATAAAACCTAATCCCAAAACAAATTCAGATGAAATGTCTTTTTCAGCAGGTATTTCTATTGCTCACTATAAAACGCCCCTTTCCGAAGTGCTGACTTGGGCAAGAAAAATGGAAAAAGAAGCAAAAGACACCGACAATAAAGATAGTTTTGGTATTGCTGTTTTAAAAAAATCAGGGGAGATACATAAGGCAGTGTTGGCTTTTAAAGATGCAAAAGGCGAATATTTTTCAGATAATTTACAGAAAATACTTGATTATCTTTCTGATGAAAAGTATAGTGCAAATTTTATCAATGTTTTGGAAAGGGAACTTTCTTTGTTTGATAAAAATTTTGAGTACCGTAAACGCATTATGAAATCAGAAGCAAAAAGGCTTGTGGAAAATTCACGCAACAAGCAAAAAACACCTGATAAAACAGAAAATGAAAAATTGGTTGCTGTTCTCGATAAAATTTATGATGTTACTGATTTGCGTACCAATCATAAGGATAATCATTTTCACACAACTTTAAGCATTTGCGATTTTATTAACCGAAAACTACAAGGCAATGACTAAGAAAACAATACATATTGAGGCAATAGATACACTCTTTTTTAGAGATGGTAAGCCTTTTTCAATAGGTGAAGATGTGTGGGCTGATGGCATTTTTCCGCCTTTGCCTTCCGTAATTTATGGGGCTTTGCGTAGTGCTTTTATGTTTCAAAAAGGGCTTACGATTGAAGAATTAGAAGTACAAACCGAAAATTTTAAAATCACTAACATTTATTTGTTGATAGGAAATGAACAATCTAAATTTTCGCCAGCATTTCCTTTTCCGTATGATATGATAAAACTAAAAACTCAAAACCCTACTTTTCTTGAAAGAGAAACTTATGGTAGCATTTCTTCTGATTATGCAATATTGCAAACAACATCAAAGGAAAAGGCAGAAGATGCACACGGAAAAAGTGTTTTGGAAAAACAATACTTTAATCGTTATCTTAATGGAGATACGAAAAAACAAATTTCAAATACTTCTTTATCAAAATACCTCATTTCTGAGCCTAAAATAGGTATTGCAAGAAGTAATGATACTCGTACAACTTCGGGAGATGCGGAAGGAAAAATGTATCGAGTAAATATGCAAAGGTTGGTAATGATTGACCAAGAAGAGTTTAAAAATGCACATTGTCTCAAAATAGGGATTGAATATGAAGGACTTGAAAACTTAGACACAAAAGGTATTTTCCGTTTAGGTGGCGAAAATAAATCTATAAGTTACACAATAGTAGAGAACACAGAAATTAGCATTAGTCTTGATAGTATTCATTCTAATATTATCAAAATCTATTTGGCTACTCCTGCTATTTTTGAAAATGGTTGGTGTCCCCAAGTTTTACTAAAAGATAATTTTGAAAATATACCTTTTAAACTTTTAACATACTCCATAGGCAAACCTATCTATGCGGGAGGCTTTGATATGAAAGCACAAAAACCAAAATATATGTTTAAGGCTGTACCTGCGGGAAGTGTTTATTATTTGCAAACCAATTCCGAAGAAGATGCCAAAGCCTTAGCACAAAAATTAAGCACTCAAAATCAAATGGCAGACGCTTGGATAGAATGTAAAAGTATTACAAAAGAAATGAGTGAACAGGCACAAACTTTTGCAAGGCAAGGTTTTGGAAAAATTTATATAGGTGCAGACAAACAAAAATAAAACTTTAAAACTATGAATAAAACGATAATTACCACTGTTGGTACTTCTTTGATAACAAATTTTTTGAAAATAAAAAATGATCCTGTTTCAAAAGCCTACGAAGATTTACAAAGTATTTCATTCTTTGAACTTTCAAAAAGTGATGCAGATGACTATTTTGAAAGTGCCGAAAAGATACAAAAACCTATTTCTAACTTCTCCAACTGTGCCGAAATCAGCAGCATTTTAGCCATTGAAAAAGAACTAAAAAAAGACCTCAAAGAAAATGAAGAATTACATCTAACTATTCATTTGCTTTGCACCGATACCATTTTGTCGCCTTTGTGTGCGGAGGTAATTGCGAGGTATTTGAAGGAAAAAAATTATACGGTTAATTTTCACGAGCAAGAAAATGTTATAAGTGAAATCAAAAATTCTAATTTTAAATCAAGTTACATTATCAGAGATTTGAGGGTTGATGATAAAGAAAAGTTTGAGAAAAAGGGACTTAAAAACCTTACTGAAATTATCTATGATTTGTCTCAAAAAGAAAATGTAGCCTTCAATATCACAGGAGGGTATAAAGGTCTTATTCCTTATATGACAATTATTGCACAGATTACTCAATCTAAAACCTACTATTTGTATCAAGAAGAAGTGAAATCAAACCAAGAAAATAATCTTATTACCATTCCGCAAGCACCTTTTGATATAAATTGGTCTATGTTTGAAAAGTATAAAAATATTCTTGTTGAAATGAATGGTGAAATTATCGAAAATTGGAGTTCTTGGCGATATGAAAAAGATTTGGGAGAAGATTTCTCTTTATGTGTTTATTATGACGAAAAAGATGATACAGCAATGCTTAATGGTATTGGTGAATTATTTTTAAGAAAATATCAAGACTGGAGTTTTGTATATGTTTTACAGAATGGCGTTTTTTCAGAAAAAAGGGCTTTTGAGCAGAGATACCAATTGAATGAGGCTTTAGTTGGACTTCAAAAATTATTATCAGATTTTATTAAAAACAATCAACTTTCAGATAAATCAAAAGTTGAAATTGAAGAGGCTTTGCATAAAATCAAGCCTGACAACTTAAATCATACATCTGAATATAAGACTTTTTTTATTTCTAAATATCCAAAGGCAAATCCTGAAATAAGGATATTATATAATTTTGAATATGAAAATAATAATCTAAAACTTATTATATATGATTTTAGAATACGAGATTTTGACCATTCAAAATATGTAAATGAGTTTCGTACTTTTTATGAAGCAAATAAAGAAAATAAATCTTTAATTCCATTTATTCAGTACCAAATCCTGTAAATCCTGAAACCTTGTCATAAAAAAAAATGCAAACCCTCTACCAAAACATCCGCCTCACCATTTTAGAGGCAAAACAGAAAGTAATTACCACAGTCAATGTAGCAATGTTGGAGGCTTATTGGCAAATAGGTCGATATATTGTAGAAGAAGAACAACAAGGAAAGCACAAGGCAGAATATGGAAAACAACAAATGCAAGAATTAGCCAAAAAACTAACAAAAGAATTTGGTAGTGGCTTTGACCGTAGTAACTTGTTGAGAATGAAGAATTTTTATCTTCTTTTTCCAATTCGTGACGCAGTGCGTCACGAATTGACTTGGACGCATTACCGTTGTTTACCCAATATAACAAACGAAAAAACAAGAGAATTTTATATACAAGAAACGATTACAAAACGAAAATAAAAATTTTAAACTATAAAAAATAATGTATAAAAACGTAAAACCTTTATTTCTCATCTGCGAAACGCCTCTGCATGTAGGGAGTGGTTCAGATTTAGGAATCGTAGATTTGCCTATCCAAAGAGAAAGGCACACCAATTTCCCAAAAATAGAAGCCTCATCTCTCAAAGGGGCTTTGAGAGAGGCTTTTGAGAGTGCTTTTAAATCAGAAATAACCCACAATAACCGTTTGAAAGTACATCGTGTTTTTGGTTATGATAAAGATGGAGTTTTTAAAACTGATAAAAAGGAAGTTGATGAGTTTTTTGGTAATGATACTCAATTTTCAGGTGCGTTAGCCTTGGCTGATGCCCGTTTGTTGTTGTTTCCTGTAAAGTCTTTATATGGTGTTTTTGCGTGGATAACCTGCCCAAGAGTGATAAAAAAGTTTATTGCAGATTTGGGATTGGCAGGAATTACAACTGATTTTTCTACTGTTGATTTTGAGAAAGAAAAAAATAAAACAACTTCAAAAGCAGAAATCTTAAAAAATAAAACACAAGCCTATTTAGAAGAATTTGTTTTTACTCTTAATCAAGACAGTGCAAATGGTAATGTAGATAAATTGGCTGAGTGGTTGAAAGATAATTTGTTTTCTGCGACTGATACAAGTTATTGGGCTGCCAAAATAGAAAAAGACATTGTAGTCCTTGACGACAATGATTTTCGTGATTTTGTTACGTTAGCAACCGAAGTCATTACTCGTACCAAAATAGACAATAGCACAGGCACAGTACAAACAGGTGCATTATTTACAGAAGAATATTTACCTGCTGAAAGTGTGATGTATTCTTTGACAATGTTTGCTGATGAGTTTTCAGCAAAAGAAACCAAAATGAACGCAACAGAAATACAAACATTTTTTGAAAGTGGCTTAACTGCCAATCAAAATATTGTACAAGTAGGCGCAAATGCCACATTAGGCAAAGGAATTATCAAAACTAAATTTGTAAATGACACAATCAAAAAGGAGGAAAAAAATGGATAACGGACTTTCAACAATGAAAAGCATAGCACAAGAAAGGGCAAAATTTGCTTGGGAGCGTGCAAGTAAATATAATTCTTTGGAAACAGATACCGAAGAAGTAAAAAAACGTAAGAAAAAAGAAAAAGATGAGTATAGTGCTGTTGTTGATAAAGTTCCCACTTATATCAAAACTAACGGACTTTTAAATACTTTGGCTTTTTTGTACTCAAAAAAAGGCTCTGGTAAAAATGGTGAAGTTTTGCAAAATATTTGTGATTGGTTAGCAGATGATACAAAAAATGAATATCATTTGATACCCAACACACATAAATCTGATATACAGTTATTAGGTTACTTGGTAGATAAAAATACTTCTGATGCAAGATTTTTAATCCAATGCACCACCGAAGTATTAGCATTATTTAATTGGTTACGTAGGTTCGCTAAATCTGAATAAAACTATGGGAAAGAAAGATAAACAGCAAAGAACAGGCAATTCTTTACAAGATTTAGCAAAACTTACAGGTATGGAAAAAGAAACGCAAAGTAATCCTAATCAGGAAATTGCTCAAAATTTCTATTCTTTTTTGCATAAAAGAAATAGGTTTTATGATAAAGATGTAAAACTTAAAGAAAAAAGACAAGGTAGAGAACAAGAAAATCCTAAACCCGTTCATTCTAAGTTTGAAATTAAGAAAATCAATGTTGATTATCACACAATCAACAAGAAAGATGGGCGTGGTGATGATTGGAAAGAGGAAGTCAAATATGTTGAAATTGATAAAGAATTTATTTGGCAGTCAAAAGACTTTTTTACAAAATTTACTCAACGTCATAAAAAAAACGCAGAATTTTTAACAGACAACCAACTCAAAACCCAAAATTTCAAACCCGATTGGCGTTTAGCCATAGGTTTGGGCAGTGGTTCTGTATTCGAAACTTCTATTTCGTTGCATCACATTTACGGTTTTCCGTATATCCCTGCAAGTGCGGTAAAAGGCATTACACATCATTACGCACTTGAAAACGCTAAAAACGACAAAGATTTAGAGGCTATCAAAACACTATTTGGTACAGCATATAATACAAGTTATGAATTTAAGGAGGAAAATCCTGTAAATCCTGAAATCTTGTCTGATAAAAATGAGCAAGGCAATATCATTTTCTTTGATGCTTACCCTATTGAAAGTCCGCAAGGAAAAATTAAGCCAGATATTATGAATAATCATTATGACAAGTGGTATAATGAAGGCAAACCACCTGCTGATTATTATAATCCTAATCCTATTATCTTCTTAACGGTTCAAGCTTTAACTTTTCAATTTATAGTAGGTTTGCGAAAAGGTATAGAAAACACAAATATCAAATTAGGTGCTAAAAGTGGCGATATGCTTTCAGTAGTTTCAGATTATTTGAAAGATGCTTTACAAGAACACGGCATCGGAGCCAAAACCGCCGTAGGTTATGGATATATGAAATAAAAAAAATATCAATAAAAAAAAGAAAGGTATTTTTATTACGCCTTTCTTTTCTTTTTATTACAATTTCAAAAAATATTAGTTAAAAAAAAGTTTGATTTTTTTCAGCCATTTCTCTTAATTTAGCAGTCGGTCTAAATCTTTCTCCTGATGCGTCAGCCAATTCATCTAATTCTTTTACAAATTTTTTAAGTCCGACACCATCAACATAAGAAAAAATCCCGCCTGTGTAAGGAGCAAATCCCCACGCCAAAATTGAGCCAATATCACCATCGGTAGCACTATGCAAAACGCCTTCTTCTAAACATTTCACTGCTTCGATGGCTTGTCTGTGCAAGATACGTTTTTTGAGATATTCCATATCAGGTTGTTCTTTTTTGACAGGATATAATTCTGCTAAACCTTCCCAAATATATTTTTTACCATTTTCAGGATACGCATAAAAACCTTTTCCGTTTTTCTTTCCAAATCTTTCTAATTCTTCTACAAATTTTTTCACAACTTTTCCACTTGGGATACTTTCAATTTTTTCGCCTGTATCTTGTTCTTGTTGTTTCATTACTTTGTATGCCAAATCAATCGCCACTGCATCAGCCACATCAAGCGGTCCGACAGGCATTCCTGCCATCACTCCTGCAGTTTCGACTAATTGTGGGTGGATTCCTTCTGCTACCATTTCGATTCCTTCTGATGTATATGTACCAAAACATCTCGAAGTATAAAAACCTCTCGAATCTTCGACAACGATAGGCGTTTTACGAATTTTTGTAACATAATCTACGGTAAGTGCGATGGCGTGTTCAGACGTTTTTTTACCTTTGATAATTTCTACCAACGGCATTTTATCAACGGGAGAAAAGAAATGGATACCAATAAAATTATCAGGTCTTACACTTGCTTCTGCCAAACCTGTGATGGGCAACGTAGAAGTATTAGAGCCAAAAACGGCTGTAGTAGGAATAACGGCTTCCGTTTCTTGCGTTACTTTGTATTTTAGTTCACGATTTTCGAATACTGCTTCAATAATTAAATCACAACCTTCCAAATCTTTAACGTTTTCAGTGGTTTGGATTAAATTCAACAACGCATCTGATTTTTCTTGCGTTGTTTTTCCTTTTGAGATGCCTTTTTTGCACAAATCGCGTGAATAATCTTTGCCTTTTTCAGCAGCAGCCAAAGTTACATCTTTCAACACTACTTGCATACCCGCCATTGCTGTTACGTAAGCAACGCCTGCACCCATAAGTCCTGCCCCCAAAATACCTACTTTTTTAATATTTGCAACGGGAATATTTTTAGGTCTTGCGATGCCTTTGTTTGCTTCGCCCATTGCCACAAAAAGCGTTCTAATCATACCTCTTGGCTCTGGTCGTCCCATCAATTCCACAAAATATCTTGCTTCGATAATCAATCCTTTGTCTATTGGCACTTGCAAACCTTCATAGACACATTTCATAATGTATAATTGAGCAGGATAATTGCCTTTTGTTTTGTCCATCATCAAGGCTGTACCGGGCAACATCAACATTGCACCTTTTGGGCTTTGGATTGCACCATTTGGAATTTTGAAACTATCTTTATACACAATTTTTCCTTTCTTTTCTTCGTCCCAAGGTTGCATTGCTTTTGGATTTGCTTCTATCCATTTGCGTGCTGCTGCCAACATTTCCTCTTTGTTTGCAGCCAATTCGTTAATCATTCCTGCTTTGAGTGCATCTTGCGGATTCATTTCTTTTCCTTCCAATAAAATCGGTGCGGCGGCTTCGATGCCAATCATTCGAGGCAAACGTTGCGTGCCACCTGCACCTGGGAAAAGTCCGATTTTTGCTTCAGGCAATCCAATTTTTATTTTTGGATTATTGATAGCAATTCTATAATGGCACAACAAAGTGATTTCATATCCACCACCCAAAGCGTGTCCATTGATAGCGGCTACGATTGGTTTTCCACAAGTTTCGAAACTTCTGAACATCAATTCTAAATTTTTTTGGCTTTCGAATTGAGTTTTTGCATCAAAATTTTTGAGCAATCCTTGTAACCATTTCAAATCTGCTCCTGCAAAAAAATTATCTTCTTTTTCAGAAGCGATAATAATTCCTTTGACATTACTATCTTGGATAGCATTTGTCATATTTTCGTGAAAGGCTTTCATCGAATCATCATTCATGACATTCATTGGATAGCCTTGCATATCAAAACTAACGGTCGCGATGCCGTTTTCTATGCTGTATTTTATCATAATATTTAGTGGCTTTTTCAACTAAAAAAATAGTATGCAAGCTGAGTATATCAATAAAAAAAATATTTTTTGAACTTTGTATAAATCTTTCTTCTATTTAAACCACAAATATAAATGTAAAGTTTTGAATTTACAAAAATATTAATATATTTTTTTTCAAACGATTGCAAAATCAAAATAATTGATGGTGAATTTTTATTTTTTTTAGAAATTTCGTCATTTCTTGTATTTTCGCAGGCAATCTAACAACGACATAAAAAGTTGCTTGTGGAGAAACAGACAACGGCGGAAATCATTAATTTATATTCAAAATCGTATCCGCTTTTAGCAATAAATCTTTTTGGTGAGATATGAAAATAATTCCCAAATCTTTTTTGATTTTTTCTAAAAAACTCAAAATTTCTTTTTGCATATCCTCGTCCATACCTGTCATAAATTCATCTAAAAGTAATATTTGAGGTCTTTGATATAATGCCCTCAAAAATCCAATAAGTTGCTTTTGTCCACCTGAAAGTTTAATACCATGTTCACCTAAAATAGTAAAATAACTTTGTGGCAATGCCTCTAAATATTTGGAAAAACCGATATTTTGACAGAAAAGGACAATTTTTTGATAATTTTCCACACTATTTTCAAGTGCTATATTTTCAAAAACATTTGCATTAAATATTTTAATATCTTGTGGCACTATGCCTATTATTTTTCGCCAATTTGGAACATTAATAAATTGCCAATCTTGATGGTTATATAAAATTTCGCCTTTTTCAGCAGTATAAAATCGTTGCAAAATTTGAATAAATGTACTTTTGCCCATTCCACTTTTTCCAATTAATCCTAATACTTCACCTTTTTGAAGTGTAAGATTAAAGTCTTTTAACAAAGTTTTATGACCTTTGAAACGAAATGTAAGATTTTTTACTTCCAATATTTCAAAATTATCTATTTGATGTTCCTGAGTATCTTTACCTAAGTTTTCGGGAGTAACAGAGGCAAATTCATACATACGTTCAAATGCTACTCTTGCCTCTTGAATCTGTAAATGTGCGGTTATCAATCGTACTAATGAAGGAATAAAAGAACTTACTATCGTAGTAATAGCAATCATTTCACCTAAAGGTAACTTTTTTTGTATGACCAAATATGAGCCATAACCAAATGCTGATATCATCAAAAAAAGTCCTATCAACTCGCCCCAAAAATTAAATTTTGCCCCAATTATACCCAAATCAAATACTTGTTTTTGATAATGATTATAAATATTTTGGATAATATTTTGAAAAAAGTGCTCCTTATTCGTATTTTTGATAACTGAAATTCCTTGCAATGTATCTATATAATAGCCTTCATTTTTTGCATAAGATTGCATCACTTGTTTTTGTTGAGAAATAATACTTTTTTGATAATAAAAAATTACTCCTAAATACCCTAAAACGCTAAAAATAGCTAAAAATCCTATTTCCAAACGATAAAAAAACAAGAAAATTATTGACATCAAAACTACCAAAGCATCAACTAATACATTCCCTACCAAAAATGTAATCGTGCCTCGTATGCGGTTGGTATCGTGCATACGTGCAGTCAGATCGCCTATACTTCTATGGTCGAAAAAAGATTTTGGTAAGTAAAGCAAATTCCCAAAGAATGTGGACATCATTCTTTGTCCAAGTCCTATGCTTTGTTTCAATAAAAACCAAGTACGCAAATAGTTTAAATTATTACGTGCAAATAAAATAACACACAATAATACCAAACTTACATATAATTTAGAGTATTGTGCTTTTGGTAAAATCTCATCTATTAGTTTTTGAGAAAAAATTGCAGTAGTAAGCCCCAAACCTGCTATTGCCAAACCTAAAGCAAAAGATACAGTGATGATACCAAAATCTTCTTGCAAAAGGTTTAAAAACCAAATACGTTTTTGTTTTTGGAGTGTATTTTTTAGTATAAATTTATCAGTTTTTTGGAGTTGTACTAATGCCTTTGTAACCCATATCTTATCTAATTCTTCTTTAGTATAGTTGTTTATACCTTTGGCTGGATCACCTATTACAAAAATATCTTTTTCAGTGCTTGGATAACAAACCACATAATGATTAAAACGATTTTCTATCTGAACAGGCAGAATAACAGGATTTTCGATTTGTTCCAAATACTCAAAATTTCCTCTAAGTCCTTTGGTTTCTATGCCCAAGTCTTGCCCACCTTGTACCAAACCTAATAAGGTAGTACCTTCTAAACTCGTACCACACAATTCACGCAAATATTCTGTATTACTTTCTCCACCAAAATACCTGATAACAGACAATAAACAAGCCACCCCGCAATCAGTGGAATCAGTTTGCAAAACAAAGTTTTTTTTGATATTTTTCATTTTTTTTGTAAACCCCACCCAAACCCTCCCCAAAAGTGGAGGGCTTTAAAGGCAAATATTTTTATTGAATATATTTTAAAATTGCTTGTATTTTAGTTTCACCTTGATAAGATTTAATGAGTTCTTTTTTGGCATTATAAATAAAAATATGAGGTATGCTTAATCTTCCAAAATATTTTTGGAGTGTATCTGCATTGCTTTTCCAAATTTGTAGGCTTGGTATTTTATGAAGATGATAGGTTTTAGAAAATGCTTTAAGCATAGGCAGTGTTTCGGAAGAAACTAAAATTATATTTGCTTTTTGAAGTTTTACTTTGTTTTTTAATAATTCTTGTGCTTCATATTGGCAATGGTCGCAAGTACTATTAAAATGTATCAAAACACTTGAAAAATTAGTATTTAATTCTTTGGGACTAACGGCTACACTATCCAACGAAAAAGAAGGAAAAATAGGCATAGTAGTAGTTTTATTGTTTTTTTCAAAGTTTTTTTGAGTAGTATTATAATATGCAAATGCTATCAAAATACCTATCAAAAGTATAAATATAGAGAGAAAACGAAAGTTCATTTTTTTTAGTTTTTTTACGTTATTTTAACCAGTCTAATTCATTTGTTGAGTTTTCTACTTGCAAAATACTTTCTAAAAAAGTTTTTACATTTTCAAAATTTTGTGCTTTTGCATCTTGTTCTAATTCGAGCATAGTTTTATTAAATTTTATTTGCCCTTCTTTCAATAAAGCAAACGTATCACAAACATCTGCAATAATATCATATTGATGTGAAGTGATAAAAATAGTGGTATTATTTTTTGCCATATTTTTCAAAAGCGTTGAAATTTTTTGCACTGAAAGAAAATCTAAACCATCAAAAGGCTCATCTAATATCAAATATTCAGGTTTGTGAATGAGTGCAGAAGCCAAAGAAACTTTACTTTTCATACCTTTTGAATATTGTTCTATCATTTTTTTATTATCTTTTGGCAATTCAAAAAAATCTAATAAATCTGAAATACGTTGTTTTATATCTATTTTAGGAATTTTGTGCATATTTGCTACAAAATAGAAAAATTCTTGAGCAGATAGTTTTTCTATATAGATTGGTTTTTCAAAAACATATCCAATTTTAGCCCTAAAATCATATTTTTCAAGGTTAATTTCTTCGTCATCTACATATATTTTTCCTGAATCACAAGGCATCAAACACGAAATAATATTAATAAGAGTTGATTTACCCGCCCCATTTGCCCCTAAAAGTGCTTGAATTGTACCTTTGGGAATATCCAAATTGACATCAGATAATACTTTTTGAGTTTTGTAGGATTTTGAAATGTGTTGTAATAATATCATTTTAATTAAATAAGGTGTTTGAAATAATCAATTTTTTTGTGTACCAATATTTGTATTATCCAAATAAAGATACAAGCAAAAAATGAAATGAAAGTATAAAATATATTAAATTGTGATAATGAAAGTATAAAAAATAAAATAAGTGCAAAAATTTGAAATAAAATTTTATATAAAATACTTACTAAAAAACTTTGTTTTAAAGTAAAAATATCTGAATGTCTAAGAAAATTGCCAATAGAAATAAATCCTAATAATGTAGAATTATAAAATAAAATATCACTCAAAATATTCATATTTTCATATTTAAAAGGTAAGAAAATAAAAATAAGGTTTGTAATAATAAAACTAATATTAAAAGAAAATAGCAAAACAAGATTATTAAAAAAATAATATTTGCTCAAATTTGTTTTGTGAATTTTATAAAAAATTATTTTTTTTGAGTTATCTAATAACTGAAATATAAACATATTTTGTAAAAAGCTAATCGCAATCACCCAGAAATATTTACCCATAAATGCGTAAAAAGGTGCAAATATGAGAAAAAATATGAAAGGTAACCAAAAATTTCCTGTTCTCAGGCTTAGTTTTAAGAAAATTAAAAACATATTTTTTATTTATTCTTTTGAAAAATACTTTTCCCAACTTCCTCCCCCTTCTTTTACAATATTTATATCAAAAAAAGGCGTTTTTTGTATTACTTTTTTTGTTTGAAAATAACACCAAAAAGGTAATAATGAAAGTAAAATCAAAAATAAAATTTTGAGATAAATATTTATATTGATAAAAAAAGTATTTATATTTTCATGTAAGACATAATGCCATTTATCTGGTTGTAATGCATATGCCATATCAAACAATCCACAAAAAAACATCAATAAAAAATATGAGGTAGTCACAATTTCAGGAATTACCCTTATACCATATTTACTTCTTCGTCCAAAAGTAGAAAGTAATACAGAAAAAAAATTAAAAATTATGTAAAAATAGAGTAAAAAAAGTATATCAAATATATTAAACCTTCCAAATAAAATTCCAAAAAATATCAAAAAGATACAACTAATTATTTTTGGACTAAAAAAGTGTTCCCAATATATTTTTATATACTTTTCCTTGTAAGATAAAGAAAATACTGCCAAATGTGTAAAATCTTTGAATATTGTGTGTTTTATAAGAAGATTTTCATTTACTAAAACGACAGCCAAAAATATAGCAATATGCACAATAAAAAAAGGCGATAGATAAGTAAATATAGAACTTACTGCCAAAAAAAACATTGCTTGTGCAATTAATATATATTTGAGATTATATTTAAAAATAAGTTTGTACATAAAATTCTTTTATAAGATAAAAACAATTAAAAGTTTATGAACATTAAGTATCTGTTCATATTTAGTTTATATTATTTTGTCCTTTTGAGATATGAGCGAAGCGAAAAATACTGCCTCTGGCTTACAACTTGTTGATTGACAAGCAGTTGCTTCACTTCGTTCAGCAGGACAAAAATAGTACAAACTATTTTAAAGCAGGTACTTATAAATGTTCATAAACTTTTGAAACACTAAGTTATTCTGTACAACCTATTCCAACTCCAAGAGCAGCAACACCCACACTTGTACCATAAAGAACGTAAAGACCCACAGCGGCACCAGGTCCTAAACCTATTCCTCCGGCAATAGTAAGCCCGTAACCCAAAATACCAAGAGCACAGCCCCAACCCCAGACTTGTTAAATTCTAAAAAAATGTTTACTTTTGCAGTTTAGTATCCAAATAATATTTTGTTTTATGGAATTTTCACAATTTATATCAAGTGTGTCT
>RDXZ01000195.1 GCA_004293265.1 Bacteroidota bacterium
TCAAAACAATATCATTTTCATACAAAGCAGGAATACTTGCTTCTTCTAAAATGATATTTTTATTTTTTGGATACATAATAAATTCCCAAGTATCACCAACAGAATAATTATTATTATTGATTTTAAAACTACATTCTGTTGTATTGACCATTACATTTATAACACTACCAAATTTTACATCAACATAAAAGTGATTGGGTAGGGTATGTATTTTTACAATTATTTTTTCTTTTTTATATTGAAATCATACAAAAAAAATTTATCTTTGCGAAAAAATCAATGATTTGATAAACAAAAAATATGAAAGCATATATTTTTCCCGGACAAGGCTCACAATTTAGTGGTATGGGCAAAGATTTGTACGATAACAACTCAAAAGCAAAAGAGTTGTTCGAGCAAGCAAACGAAATTTTAGCATTTAGCATTACCAATGTGATGTTTAATGGCACAGATGAAGAATTAAAACAAACAAAAGTTACTCAACCTGCCATTTTTTTACACTCTGTCATTATGGCTTTGGTAGCCGATAATTTTGCTCCTGATATGGTTGCAGGTCATTCTTTAGGTGAATTTTCTGCTTTAGTAGCCAACAAAACTTTATCTTTTGCTGATGGTTTGCGTTTGGTTTCTCAACGCGCATTGGCTATGCAAAAGGCTTGCGAATCAAATCCATCAACAATGGCGGCAGTTTTAGGGCTTGATGATGCGATGGTAGAAAAAATTTGTGCTGAAATAAAAGACGAAGTTGTGGTCGCGGCTAACTATAATTGTCCCGGTCAATTAGTCATTTCAGGGACGTTCAAAGGCATCGAGTTGGCAGGTGAAAAATTGAAAGAGGCAGGCGCAAAAAGAGTTTTATCTTTGCCTGTTGGCGGTGCTTTTCATTCTCCTTTGATGGAATCCGCACGTACAGAATTAGCCGCCGCCATCGAAAATACAAATTTTTCGCAAGGAATTTGCCCAATTTATCAAAATATAAACGCACTTCCTTTCACTGATGCAAAAGAGATTAAAAATAATTTGATAGCACAACTGACAGGTGCAGTAAAATGGACACAAACGGCTCAAAATATGATAAAAGACGGAGCAACGCAATTTATTGAAGTCGGACCTGGAAAAGTTTTACAAGGATTGGTTAAAAAAGTGAACAAAGATACAGAAGTAAGTTCGTTATAAAATAAAAAAAAATCACTTTTTGATACAAAAATTAAATATTATCTTGTTCAAACGTACAAATTTGAATAAGATAATATTTTTACTATTACGATATGAACATAACAGATTTACAAATTAAAATTTGTGGTATGACTGATACTGAAAATATCCAAGCAGTTGCCAAACAAATTAAACCTGATTATATGGGTTTTATTTTTTATGAAAAATCAAAAAGATTTGTAACGGAAAATTTTATTTTACCAGAAATTCATCAAGATATAAAAAAAGTAGGCGTTTTTGTCAATCCAACTTTAGAATATTTAGAAAAGACCATCGAAAAATATGCTTTACACGCCATACAACTACACGCGGAGGAGTCGCCCGAATTGTGTGCTTATATCAAACAAAAATATCAAAATTTAATGCTTATCAAAGTTTTTTCTGTTGCTGAAAATTTTGATTTTGAAATCTGTGAACCTTATCAAAATATAGCTGACTTTTTTTTGTGGGATACCAAAGGCAAACAATATGGAGGCAATGGAACTACTTTTGATTGGAAAATTCTTGATAAATACAAAGGAAATAAAAAAAACTTTATCAGTGGAGGAATAAATACAGAAAATTTAAAAGATTTACTTAGTTTTTTAGACGCAACACCTAATAAATCTATCATTGGCATAGATGTTAATAGTGGTTTTGAAATCAAACCTGCTTTGAAAAATATTCAACAATTACAAATATTGAAAAAAAGTTGAGGCAAAAACTTTCCAAAAGTTCTAAACTTTTGGAAAGTTAAAACTCACCTTCGGGGCGGCTAAAAAGTAAATTTATTTTATTTCGTTGCCGTTATAAGCCCATTTCCAATACGTTGCTCCCCAAGTAAAACCGCCTCCAAATGCGGCAAATATAATATTATCACCTTTTTTTAATCGACTTTCATAATCTTTTAAACATAAACCTAAAGTAGCGTTGGTTGTATTTCCATATTTTTGAATATTTAACATTACTTTTTCATGTCCCACGCCCATACGATTGGCTGTAGCATCAATAATTCTTTTATTGGCTTGATGTGGTACTAAAAATGCCACGTCATCGCCTTTTAAATTATTTCTTTCCATGACCAACGCCGCCGCATCTGCCATGTTTGTAACTGCGTTTTTAAATACAGGTTGTCCTTCTTGATAGACAAAATGTTCACGTTTTTCGATGGTTTCGATAGAAGGTGGTCTGCGACTTCCTCCTGCTTTTTGGTGTAAATGTTTCCAACCTGCTCCATCAACTCTCAAAAAAGCATCTTGAAAACCTAAATTTTCGTTTGAATCGTCTGCTTCTAATAAAACAGCCGCCGCCCCATCACCAAAAATAATACAAGTAGTTCTATCTGTATAATCTACAATGGAAGACATTTTATCTGCTCCGACTACGATTACTTTTTTGTATCTTCCACCTTCAATAAAATGGCTTCCGACCGTCATTGCATACAAAAAACCAGAACAAGCGGCTTGCATATCAAAACTAAACGCATTTTTTGCACCAATATCATCAGAAACTAAATTAGCAGTCGCAGGAAAAACAAAATCAGGCGTGGTCGTTGAGCAAATTATCAAATCAATATCCAAAGGATTGGTGTTTGTTTTGGCTAATAATTCTTCTACGGCTTTGGTTGCCATAAAAGATGAGCCTAAATTTTCGCCTTTTAAAATACGCCTCTCTTGAATCCCTGTTCGTTCCAAAATCCAGTCGCTTGTCGTATCGACTATAGTTTCTAATTCTTTGTTTGTCAATATATAATCGGGTACATATCCCCCAACTCCTGTGATGACTGCATTTATTTTATTCATATTTTGAAAAAAAAATAATAAAACCAAAAATTACATTCATTTAATAACTATCGGTCATTTTTTACAAAGGTAGTTCTTATATTTGAAAACACAAAATTTTTTCAAAAAAAAATTAATATTTTGGTAATATTTTTTTCGTTCTTCTGATATTGGTAGTGCTGTCAATGTAATGCTTTGTCCTGCTGAACCAAGTGAAGCAACTTTTGTATTATATTAGGTTGATTTTTAATGTATTAACTAAAAAAAAATGCTATACAAAAATAAAAAATAAAAAAATACAATAAAAAATTAGAATTGTTATATTTTTTTTATAATTTTGCAAATCGAACAATGTTGTTTCTCTACAAATGAAAAAATTACCATTACATACTAAAATCATTCTTGGTTTAGTATTAGGCTTATGTGCAGGATTAGCCAGCGTTACCTTAGGTTTAGATTCTTATTGGATTGTTGGTTTTGTTAAACCAATCGGGACTATTTTTGTCAATTTATTAAAAATGATAGCCGTTCCTTTGGTCTTGGCTTCCTTGATTGTGGGCGTAGCAAGTTTGAATGATGTCAGTAAACTTTCGCGCATAGGCGGAAAAACGATTGTAATTTATATCATAACTACTGCATTCGCAACCACACTGGGTTTGGTAATGGCAAACATCATGCGACCTGGCGACCGATTACCTAAGGAAACCAAAGATAATTTGATGTCGATGTATCAAGTCAATAACGAAAATAATAAAAAAGAAGCAGATAAAATCAGAAGCCAATCTCCTTTACAACCTCTTGTGGATATGGTGCCTGAAAATGTAGTAGCCTCAGCGGCAGACAATCGTTTGATGTTACAAATTGTATTTTTTGCTGTATTGATGGGGATTGCTTTGATACAAATTGACCCTGAAAAAAGTAAGGTAGTTATTCAATTTTTTGATGGATTGAATGATGCTATTATTAAAGTAGTCGAATATGCGATGGCTCTTGCACCTTATGGTGTTTTTGCTTTGATTGCGTCTTTGATTGTAGAAATTGCAGGAAAAGATGCCTCGCAAGCACTCGCTTTGTTATATGCTTTGCTTTGGTATGGTGCAACTGTTTTCATTGGATTGGTTTTGATGGTAGTAGTTGTATATCATGCAATACTTAAAATATTTTCAAAAATGCCTTTTTTAAAGTTTTTAAAGGGCATCAGACCTGTTCAATTATTGGCGTTTAGCACAAGTTCGAGTAATGCTACATTGCCTTTGACAATGGAATGTGCAGAAAAAAATTTAGGAGTTTCTGAAGAAGTTTCAAGCTTTGTGTTGCCTTTGGGAGCGACAGTTAATATGGACGGCACTGCTTTGTATCAAAGTGTTGCGGCGGTTTTTATTGCGCAAGCCTTAGGTATGGAATTAAGTATTTATCAACAATTAATGATAGTTTTGACCGCAACTTTGGCTTCTATTGGCTCTGCGGGTGTGCCGGGTGCAGGCATGGTAATGTTGGTTATTGTATTAGAATCGGTCAATGTACCTACTGCGGGTATTGCTTTGATAGTCGGTATTGATAGAATTTTAGATATGTGTCGAACCGTAGTCAATATCACAGGTGATTTAGTTGTGTCGGTCATAATTGCTGAAAGCGAACACGAATTTAAAAAATCTACTCCTTTGGAATAATTATAATAACTTTCCAAAAGTTTAAAACTTTTGGAAAGTTAGAAGTTTTTTATACTCTTTCTATTCTAAACAAATGGAAAGGCAATTCAGGTGATAATTCTACATAATTCCATTCTTTTGTCCAAATATATTTTGCACCTGTAATCAAATCGTGCATCAATAGCGGATAACCTTCGGGTACGCCCAACGCACTCAACGGCATTTGTAAATTTGCACCACGTCTGTTATAAGGATCCATATTGACAACACACAAAATATTATTTGTTTTTGATTCGTCTTGTTTCAAGTATGCTATTATATATTCATCTTGCACAGGTGCATTGATAAAATTATAAGTGAGTTGCAAAGCAGGATTTTCTTTTCGAATTTGATTAACTCTTTTAATCAAATCAGTCATTCTATTCCTATAATTCCAATCCCAAGTTTTGATTTCATATTTTTCAGAATAATAATATTCCTCTTTTCCTTGCATTGGTTCGTGAATAATAAACTCATAAACAGGTCCATACATTCCATAATTAGAACTCAAAGTCGCTGCCATAAAATACCTTGACATATACAAACTTTGATTTCCATTTTGTAAAATATAAGGATTAATATCAGGAGTATTAGGCCAAAAATTAGGTCTAAAATATTGATTTCCAATATCATTGCTTATTTCTTGCATATATTGTATCAATTCTGCTTTTGTATTTCTCCAAGTATAATAAGTATAAGATTGAGAAAAACCCATTTTTGCTAACGAGTGCATCACGTGTGGGCGTGTGAAAGCCTCTGCCAAAAACAAAGTATCAGGATATTTTTTCTTTACTTCGTTGATTGCCCATTCCCAAAAATAAAAAGATTTTGTATGTGGATTATCAACTCTAAATATTTTGATACCAACATTGCACCAATACATTAAAATTGATAACAATTCGTCCCAAAGATTTTTCCAATCTTCTGTTTCAAAATTAATAGGAAGAATATCTTGATATTTTTTTGGTGGATTTTCAGCGTATTGTACTGTGCCATCTGGTCGCCATTTGAACCATTGCGGATATTTTTTGACGTAAGGGTGATTGGGCGAACATTGCAAAGCATAATCCATTGCCAACTCAATATTATGTTCTGCGGCTACTTTTATCAAAGATTTAAAATCTTCTAACGTGCCTAATTGTGGGTGAATATCTGTATGTCCACCTTCTGTGCCTCCGATTGCCCAAGGCGAGCCTACATCATCAGGCAAAGCCGTTGTAGCGTTATTTTTTCCTTTTCTATGGTCTATGCCGATAGGGTGAATTGGTGGAAAATAAACCACATCAAAACCTAACTCTGCTACTCTTGGCATCAATTCTTCGCAATCTTTGAAAGTACCATGTTTGCCGATTTGTTTGGAAGCAGAACGAGGGAAAAACTCATACCAACTCGAAAACATTGCTTTTTGTCTATCTACATACACACGTAATTTTTTGTCATAAGTAGTAGCAAAAGTTTTTTGTGGATAGGTTTTAAAAATACTTTCTAATTGATAAGAAAGTGCTTCATTGATGGCATCTTTGTAATCATTTTCAGATTGAAACAAAGCGATTACTTTTTCTAAATATTTTGCTTCAGGTTTTGTAACTTGTTTCAAAAGAGGCGTAAGATATTGCAAACCGTCTAATAATTCAACGTTTACGTGTTGATTATCTTTTATTTTTCTTTCGATATTGTGTTGCCAAGTGAGCGGTGCATCAACCCAACCTACAATTTTATAGTCATAAAAACCTTGTTTTTCGACTCTAAAACCACCTGCCCAAATATCATTTTGTAATAAACCAATGGGAGAAGATTTCCAATTTTTTTCTTTTTCGTGTTTAAATGAAATTTCACCTGCTAATACTTCGTGTCCGTCAGCCAACATTACGCATTGAATATTGACAGGTTGCCCGACAATTCTTTTGATAAAATGCCTTCCGCCGTCTATTTCAGGACTTACATTTTCTATAATAACTCTGCTTTGCATAATAATAGGCAATTTAAAGATAATTTATTGTTTTTTTTGGGCAAAAATAATTCTTTTATGTTTTTTATGCAATAATTTTATGTTTTTTTTTGATTATTTTCTATATTTTTTTTGATTATGTAAGGAATAATAATTAAATAAAGCGATAATCTATAAATAACAGATTTCGTCAGTGTATTGTGAATAAAGTTTTTGTTACATTACTTTTGTTGGTGTGGTGTGAGTTTTTTTTATACTTATTTATCTACCAAATCAACGCCTTAACCAGTGTGTGACTTTGATTTGTTACACGCAGACTGTTGCTTCGCAACAGACAAGCCACAGGCTTGCAGCAGTTGGGGTATGTCCAAAGTTTAAAATAATTAGATTACCCAAAAAACGTTCAGAAAAAATGATAAATGTTCAAACTAAAATCAATGAAATTTTGTTATCTAAACAAATCGATAAATCTTTGAGAATTGCTATTTTGGCGGATTTATTACAAAGTGAGTTAAAATAAAAATAACAAAAATATTTAATAAAAAAACCTCTTTCTTCT
>RDXZ01000196.1 GCA_004293265.1 Bacteroidota bacterium
AGCAGTTGCTTCACTTCGTTCAGCAAGACAAAAATATTATATTTACAACACCGCTAAATTTTTGTTTAATAATTTTCACTAAGTCCAAAGTCTAAAACTTATTTACTTCATTATTTATTAATTCTCTAAATTGCTCTCCTTGACAAGTAGATTCAGAATTGTAACACATTTGGTTGCCATCTTTATCAAAAATATAATAGCCTGAAATCATTCCTTTGAATAATTTTTGAGCGGCATTAGAAGTATCAGCATTTAAAATCAATGAATTTTTGGTTGAATATTTATTTTTTTCTTGAAAACGTTTGATGCTTTGTGTATTTTCAACTTTTGGATTTTTTATCATCATTTTAATTATCATCATTTTACAAGAAAATAAATTAGACAAAATAAAAAGTAATAATATTTTTTTCATAAAAATAAAAAAGGTAAGTATAAAAATTAAGGCACAAATCTAATAAAAATCCTCACAAAAAATTATAAAAAAACAGATAAAATCCTCTAAGATAAAAATATTTATTTACTTTTTTGCAGGTTTTCAAGTCTTTTACTTTGACAACTTCAAAAATTTATATGTTTCTTTTAATCTTTTTTATATTTATAAGCCATTGAAAATCAATAACTTATAAATATAATATTTTTTTTCAGTCTAAAAATTAAACCAAACCTGTTTTTTTCAACAACGCATTTACATTGGGTTCTTGTCCTCTAAAATTTTTATATAACTCCATTGGTTCAATGCTTCCGCCTTTACTTAAAATATTTTTTCGCAAAGAATTAGCCGTTTCTATATCAAAAACTCCTTTTTCTTCAAAAACCGCAAACGCATCTGCCTCCAAAACTTCCGCCCATTTATAACTATAATATCCTGCAGAATATCCACCCTGAAAAATATGAGAAAAAGATGTACTTGCTATCGTTTTTTCTGTTTTAGGCAATAGTCTAAATCGGTCTGTGATGTTATTTTCAAACGCATATACATCTGTAATTTCTGCCGGATTATG
The DNA here is from genome assembly GCA_004293265.1 of Bacteroidota bacterium. Lineage (GTDB taxonomy): Bacteria > Bacteroidota > Bacteroidia > Cytophagales > Microscillaceae > RDXZ01. The sequence goes on from RDXZ01000196.1 coordinate 1,002, forward strand.
TGCGTGAAAAGCCATATCCAACAAACCAAAAGTTACTTGTCTGACGGCTTGATAAGCACTTTGAAAATTAGCAGAGTTTTTAATTTTTTGGATTAGTTCTTCTGAAATTGGTTCGTTGGTTTGGTAATGAAAAGCGAACAAATCTAAGGAATCTTTTGTATATGCCCAATTTTCCATCAGTTGTGAAGGCAATTCTACAAAGTCCCAAGCGACATTTGTGCCTGATAAACTTTCATATTTTACATCAGATAAAATCAAATGCAAAGCATGTCCAAACTCGTGAAAAAATGTTGTAACTTCATTAAAACTCAATAAAGAAGGTTTATCAGGCAACGAAGGCGTAAAATTACAAACAATACTCACTTGTGAAGGCTGAAATTGATTATTTTCATTGGATTGTTCTCTAAAACTTGTCATCCAAGCGCCTTGTTTTTTCGAATCACGTGGAAAAAAATCAGCATAAAAAATAGAAATTGTTTGATTTTCTGCATTTTTTACTTCATAAACTTTTACTTCTGGGTGATAAATATCAATATCTTTTCGAGCAATAAATTGAAGTTGAAATAATTTTTGTGCAACTTTAAAAACGCCTTCAATCACATTTTCTAATTTGAAATAAGGACGCAACATATTATCATCTAAGGCATATTTTTCTTCTTTTAATTTTTCACTATAATAAGCAAAATCCCACGCTTCCAATACCTCAATATTGTCCAATTTTTTGGCTAATATTGTCAGTTCTTCTACTTCTTTTTTTGCTTTTGGATAAGCAATTGTAACAATATTTTCTAAAAAATCATTGACTTTTTCGGGATTTTTTGCCATTCTATCTACCAAATTGAACGCCGCGTGTGAGTCAAAACCTAATAAATTTGCCCTTTGATGACGTAAATTAACGATTTTTTTGATAATTTCGTCATTTTTATTTTCTCGCATACCGCGTGTGCCAAAAGCCACAAAAAGTTGGCGGCGAAAATCACGGTTTTTTATATAAGTCATAAAAGGAATATAACTTGGATAATGCAAAGTAATTACCCATTTTTCAGGCATATTTTTTTGAATGGCTGTATTTTTGGCTTGTGCTACAAACATTTCAGGCAAACCTTCCAAATCATTTTCATTGTCAAATTCGAGCATAAAATTTTGAGTATCTGCCAATACATTGTTTCCAAATTTATTAGTCAATTCAGCCAATTGTTTGTCAATTTCTCTTAATATTTCTTTTTGAGTATCGTTTAGATTTGCACCATTTTTGATGAATGTTGTGTAGGTTTTTTTTAACAACATTTCTTGTTCTGCTGATAAATGAAGCGTATTTTTTTGTTGCCAAATTTGATTAATGCGTTGAAATAATTTTTCATTAAGAATAATATCATTGCTATATTCAGCAAATTTACCAGAATATTGTTCAGAAATTTGTTGTATTATTTCGTTGTTATCTGTATGTTCGAGGTTATAAAAAATACTTTGCGACCTATTCAAAAGCCTGCCTGCGTTTTCTAAGGCAACAATTGTGTTATCAAAAGTTGGGTTTTCGGTATTCTCAATGATTTGATGAATATTTTTTTTACCTTCTTCCATCAAAATTTCGAAAGCGGGTGCAAAATGTTCATTTTTGATAGCCGCAAATGGAGGCGTTTGAAAAGGTGTATTAGGAATTGCTAACAATGGATTGTCTTGCATAATATTTTAAGTTTGACTTTTAATATTTTTTTTAATTTATTATGCAAATATAAAAACTTTTTATCACAAAAAAATGTTTTTTTTTAAATAAACGAGATTTTTTTCAAAATAGGTAAATGAATTATTTAAGGTATTCAAAAGAAAAATAAAAATTAGAAAAAAAAAATATGAAACCAACTCCCATTGTCCGTAATTTATTGATTGCCAATATTCTTATATTTTTGTTACAAGAATTAGGAAATGTGCCTTTTATTCAATTATTTAAGTTACATTATATAGCCTCACCAGATTTTCAACCTTGGCAATTGCTGACTTATATGTTTTTGCACGCAGGTATTCATCATTTGTTTAGTAATATGTTAAGTTTGTTTTTTTTCGGACCTTGGATAGAAAACACATTGGGTTCGAGGCGTTTTATTCCTTTTTATTTTATTTGTGGAATGGGTGCCGCTTTGATAAACTTTGCTATTATTTTTGCAGAATCAGAAGTGAGAAATAGTTATCTAACAAAATTAGAAAAAAATCCAACTGAAGAAAATTTTGTGGCTTATCTAAACGCATATCATCACAAAGATTACGTCGAAAAAGCAGATAAAATGCAAGAGCAAATCGACAAAATGTCCCCCGAAGAAAAACAAGAACAAGCCAAAGAACTTAAAAAAATATTCCAAGAACAATTAAATTATTATTCTTTGGTAGGTGCTTCAGGTGCAGTTTTTGGAATTTTGATGGCGTTTATGTTGTTATTTCCTAACGTAGAATTGATGCTGTTTTTCTTTCCTGTACCTATCAAAGCCAAATATTTAATCGGTCTTTATATCATTTACGAATTGTTTATGGGTACGCAATACTCAAATGTAAGCAATGTAGCCCATTTTGCACACTTAGGCGGTGCATTGATGGCATTGATATTGATAAAAATTTGGAAAATAAAAAGAATACATTAAAAAAACGTAACTATTTAGCTTATTTTGGTGCAAGCGTCCACACTTGCACCAAGTTCAAGAATACATTAAAAAACAAAAATCAATACTTTTTCAAGTATCGATTTTGCGACTTAGATAATAAAGTAGTAAATTATTATTGTGTCAAGACTTTTAAAAATGAGTATGTTTTGTGTTGTGTAAAATTTAGTTTTTATTTATATTTTTTGAAAAAATAGATTTCATTTCGCTGATTTTTGACGAGATTCTTCAATTTTTTTACGAATTTCTATCATATCAGGATTTTCGTTTGTAATTTTATCTTGCGTTAGTTGTTTTGAGTTTAATTCGTTGCTCATAATAAATTGCATTTTAAGTTGAAATTTTTTTTGTAAATAGATTTAAGTTGAAAAGATTATATTTAGATTTTTTTTAAATAGACAAATCGCTTTTCATTTTTTGTAATTTTAGACGTGCTTCGTTAATTTTTTTACGAATTTCTAAAATTTCGTTGCTCATTAGTATTAATTCAGGTATTTTATTTGTTGATGTTGAACTTTGGGTATTCATAACTTTTGTTTTTTTTTAGTTTTTAATTTTGCTTACACTATCTTTAACGCAAGCCAATTCTAAACGTTTATCACAATCGATAAACACAAAGAAAAAACAGATAAATTGTATTAATCTTTCGACAAACATTGTTTTTTATTCTTATTTTTTTATTCTTATTTTTTATTCTATCACTTTCTTATTCTGTAACTTCTTCATTCTATAACTTTTAAATTTTTCTGAGATATGCCTATTCGTTTTTTTTATGAAAATATTACTTTTGAAGTGCCACAACCTCAAAAAACTCGTGTATGGATAAAAAAAATTATTCAAAACCAACAATACAAAGTCGGTGAAATGAATTTTATTTTTTGTGATGATGAATATTTGCACCAAATTAATATGCAATATTTACAACACGATACTTATACTGATATTATTACTTTTGACCAAAGCGAAACCGAAGAAAAAATCGATAGCGATATTTACATCAGTATCGAAAGAGTGAAAGAAAATGCTAAGCATCAACAAGTAGATTTTGAAAACGAACTCAAAAGAGTGATGATTCATGGCGTTTGGCATATTTTGGGCTTCGGCGACAAAACAGAAGAAGAAGCAAAAATAATGAGAACAAAAGAAAATGAAAGTTTGGAACAATTTTAAGAAAAAAAATAATATTCTCAAAAAAAGAAAAAAATTGAGAAAAAAATAACAATTACATCACAACTAAAACGTCTTTGTTTTTGTTGTTGAGAGTGATTGTACCCCAAAAATAAATATTAACCATGAGTAGTTTATCACAAACCAGCATTTCTCGCCCTGTTTTGACTTGGGTATTGTCCATTGTCATTATCATTTTTGGAATTGTTGGATTTTTATTTTTAGGCATCAGAGAATATCCAAGCGTGGATCCTCCTATCGTAACAGTTAGCACAAATTATACAGGTGCGAATGCTGATGTAATGGAATCTCAAATCACAGAGCCATTAGAAGATGCCATCAGTGGTATCGCAGGTATTCGTACTTTGACCTCTACCAGCCGAGATGGACGAAGCACTATCACAGTCGAATTTACGTTAGAAACCAATATCGAAGATGCGGCAGGTGATGTACGCGACAAAGTAGCACAAGCTGTAGGAAATTTACCGCCTGATGCGGATAAACCAATAGTCGCAAAAGCAGATGCCAATGCCAATCCGATTGTGATTTTAAATATTAGAAGTGATGAAAAATCATTGTTGGAATTGACAGATATTGCCCGAAGACAATTCAAAGAAAAACTACAAACTATCAACGGAGTAAGTGAAATTTTGATTTGGGGTGCAAAAGATTTTTCGATGCGATTATGGATAGACCCACTCAAACTTTCTGCTTATAATCTCACGCCACTTGAAGTAAGAAATGCTTTATTAAGACAAAATGTAGAACTTCCCGCAGGAAGAATCGAAGGACAAAAAACCGAACTTTCTATCCGAACATTGAGCAGACTTTCTACTCCCGAAGAATTTAATAACTTGATTATCAAACAAGAAGGAGAAAATATTATCAAATTTAGTGATATTGGTAGAGCAGAATTAGGAGCAGAAAATCTAAGAACGGTATTAAAAAGAGATAATATTCCTTCTGTGGCGGTAGCGGTAGTGCCTCAACCCGGTAGCAATCAAATTGAAATTGCAGACAAAGTGTATCAAAGATTGGCACAAATCAAAAGCGATTTACCAAAATCAGTAGAGGTGGCGATTGTGGCAGATAGTACAGAATTTATCAAAAAATCTATCAATGAAGTGGCAGAAACAATTATCACAGCATTTTTGTTGGTAATTGCGGTCATTTTTTTATTTTTGAGAGATTGGCGAACTACATTGATTCCTATTTTGGCAATTCCTGTGAGTTTGATAGGTTCTTTTTTTGTGATGTATTTGTTGGGTTTTTCTATTAATATTTTGACTTTGTTGGGCATTGTTTTGGCGATTGGTTTGGTGGTTGATGATGCGATTGTGTTGATGGAAAATATTTATTCCAAAGTTGAACAAGGAATGTCGCCTTTGGAAGCAGGCAGAAAAGGAAGTGATGAAATTTATTTTGCGGTCATTGCTACTACGATTGCTTTGATTGCGGTTTTTTTTCCTGTGATATTTTTACAAGGCACAACAGGAAGGCTTTTTAGAGAATTTGGTATCGTGGTCGCGACTGCGGTGGCTATTTCTGCTTTTGTGGCGCTCACGCTCACGCCTATGCTCTCGACAAGATTATTAAAATCACAAGAAAAACATAATTGGTTTTATAGAATTACAGAACCTTTTTTTGTGGGAATGAATCAAGGTTATGCTTATAGTTTGCGACAATTTTTAAAAGTGAGATGGTTATCTATTCCTTTGATTTTATTTTTGGGATATTTAGTATATTTTTTAGGAAAAAATATTCCCTCAGAATTAGCACCACTCGAAGACAGAAGCGAATTTAGAGCATCAGTGAAAGGACCCGAAGGAGCAACTTTTGAATTTATGGAAAATTATGCAGATACTTGGGTAAAACACATCGAAAAAACATTGCCCGAAAGAGAAATGCTTATTTCTGTGATTTCGCCTAATTTTGGTGCGTCAAGTTCTGTTAATTCTGCTTTTGTGCGTGTAAAATTAAAATCTCCCAAAGAAAGAAAAAATACACAGCAAGAATTAGTCAATCGTTTGAATAAAGATTTACCAACTTTTACAGATGCAAAAACCTTTATTTCACAACCGCCATCTATTGGTGGAAGTGTGCGTGGTGGAGGTACTTTTCCGATAGAATACGTTTTGCAAGCCCCAACATTAGAAAAATTAAAAGCCGTTCTTCCAAAATTCCAAGAAGAAGTAAGTAAAAATCCAACTTTTACTTTTTCTGATATTGATTTAAAATTCAATAAACCTGAAATTCAGTTGGCGATTGATAGAGAAAAAGCCACCAAATTAAACGTTTCGATTTTAGATATTGCACAAACTTTGCAGTTTTCGTTGAGTGGACAACGTTTTGG
>RDXZ01000197.1 GCA_004293265.1 Bacteroidota bacterium
TCTATCAATAACGAATTTCGTTATTACATTGTGAACAAAGTTCTGTTACACTACTTTTGTTGGTATAAAATATCAGATTATTTAATTTCTTTTCCTAAGTTATCTATTTAAGTTATTTTTTCGTGGTGTTGCAGATGTCCTACTTTGTCCTGCTGAACGAAGTGAAGCAACTGCTTTTTGAAAGGCGTTTTGTGAATGAAATTGCATATTTTTCGCTTCGCTCAAAAAGACAAAAATATTACATTTTCGCCCCTGCTTGTGGGACACAAGCAGTTGTCGTTGGTGTAAGAATCTTTTGTTACAACATTCGCTTGTGGGACACGCGAGGGCGTAAAACAAATATTTCGCCATTTTGATTAATATACAAAATTTTTACACTAACTAAATTTATAATATCGTTATCAAAATATTATTTTAACAAAAAATAAAAAAATTCCAACACTTATTGCAAATTCACAATCTTATGAACCGATATAATTTACTATTTTTTTTACTATTTTTCTTGTATTTATTTTGTGGGCAGGCAAAAGCACAAAAAAATCCAACAGATAGCCTTATTTCAATCCTAAAAAATCCAAAAAGCCACGATACTACCCAACTTTTATCACAAATAGAATTGGCTTATCATATCAGACGTATCAAAACGGATAGTGCGAACAAAATAGCAGAATTTGTATTAGCTAAATCTTTGAAAATGAAGTATTTAAAAGGTGAAGCACGTGCTTATTGGATGCTTGGTTTTGTGTATTGGTTGAAAGAACAACACGAAAAAGGAATAAGTTATTTTGAAAAATCAGCACAAATATTAGAAAAAATAAAGGCAATTCCAGAAGCGGTGCAAAGTTTGGACGATTGGGGTTATGTGTATTATCAACAAGGCAATTATTCATTGGCTTTACCTATTTTTTTGAGGGCTTTACAAATTTCTGAAAAACGAAATTATGAATTTGGAAAAGTGTTATCACTCATCAGCATTGGGCAAATCAATATGCGACAAAAAGAATATCCTGAAGCCCTGCAATATTTTTATAAAGCACTCAAAATCACAGAAAATATTAAAAACGCAAAAAAAGAAGCAGAATGTTGGAATATTAGTGGTTATACACATTATCAAGCAAAAGAATTTGAAAAAGCAGAAGAAAATTTAGAAAAGGCTTTAAAAATACGTACCAAATTACAAGATAAACATGGCATCGCAACAAGTACCAATAATTTAGGATTGGTATTGATGAAAAAAAAGGAATACAAAAAAGCCCTTAATTATTTTGAAAAAGCCCTTTTTTTGTATGATTCTTTGTTGGTCAAAGATGGTATTTTGATAGCCATGTCAAATGTGGCTAATGCACATTTGAATTTGGGTAATACAGAAAAAGGCATTGCTTTTGCAGATAAAAGTTTGCAACTTGCACGCCTACAACGTGCCAATATACGCATGATGGAATCTGCTACTGCACTTTATGAAGTGTATAAAAAAAATCAAAAATATGAACAATCTATGTCATATTTGGAACTTATCAATGCCACAAAAGATACAATTTTTAATACAGAAAAGGCAAAATTACTAAAAAATGTAGAAGCAAAATACCAACTTTCTACCAAAGAAAATGAAATAAAATATTTGGCTAATGAAAATCAATTACAATTTAGGTTAATGCTGGCTGCCATAATTGCTTTCATTTTTTTTATGGTCGCCAGTATTGTATTTTATAGTGGCAGAGAAAAAGAAAAACGTACTAAACAAATTATTATCGCACAAAAAGAAAAAGAAAAAGAATTAGAACGTGATTTGGCATCTATGAAAATGAAACATGAAAAAGAGCGTATAGCACGTGATTTGCACGATAATATTGGCGGACAACTTACCTATCTTGCTCGAAGCCTTGCTACTTCTCCTGATGAAAAACTCAATGAAATGGTGGGAAAAGCTATCAAAGAATTACGAAATACAGTTTGGGCAGTACAACACACAGAAGTAAGCACCGAAGATATTGAGGATAAAATACGTAACTTGATAAATCAAATTGATACAGATATCGAAATAGATGTTTTATTTGATTTGCTTACACCCTCCAAACTATCGGCTGAAAATGGTATTAATTTATTTCGTATTATTCAAGAGGCATTACAAAATGCTATCAAATACAGCAAAGCCACACAAATTGAAATATACGTTACATTAATCTCTGAAAAGAAACTTTTAGTAAAAATAAAAGATAATGGCATTGGATTTGACCTTGAAAAAGCACATAAAAAAAGAGAACATTATGGACTTTTGAATATGGAAGCAAGAGCAGAACTGATGCACGCCGATTTTAAGATTGATACACAACCTTCAAAAGGTGGTACTTCTATAGAAATTATTTTAGTTACCAAATCTTAATATTTTTATGAATATTGCAATTATTGATGATGATGTCGCACTTTTGGATTATTTGAAGCAAGAATTAGAAAATATCCAACAAGTAAAAATACTATTCACCGCCAAAAATGGTTTAGAATGTTTGGAATCATTAGCACTTTTGTCTGCCCACCAACAGCCAAATATAGTGTTGATGGACATTTCGATGCCTATTCTTGATGGCATACAAAGCACCAAACAAATCACAGAAAAATATCCTAACATTCAAATTGTGATGCTCACTACTTTTGAAGATGATGACAAAATTCTTGCCTGCATACAAGCAGGTGCGAAAGGTTATTTATTAAAAACAGAAAAATTTTCTTTTATTCTCCAAACTCTTGAAGAGGTAAATCTGGGTGGCTCGCAAATGTCGCCCTCGATAGCACGTAGAGTATTTTATTTGTTACAACAAGAAAAACATATAATTTCTATTACAAATGAGGAAGATAAACTCACTTCTCGCGAAAAGGAAATATTGGTATTGGTAAAAGAAGGAAAAAAATATAAAAAAATAAGTGATTTGCTTTTTATATCAGAAGAAACTGTCAAAAAACATATCAGAAATATTTATAAGAAATTTAGCGTAAATAATAAAATAGAGGCTATTCACCATTTGGACTTGTAGGATTTTTGTAACTATTTAATTATTTTTTTGCAGAGTTTTCGATAATTTTGCAGTATTTTGCATAACTTTGCAGTATGAATTATTTATCAGTAGAAAGTCTTACAAAATCTTACGGAGAAAAGGTTTTGTTTCAAAATATTAGTTTTGGCTTAGAAAAAGGCGATAAAATTGCTTTAGTTGCCCAAAATGGCACAGGAAAAACCTCTCTTTTCAAAGTTTTATATGGCACAGAAGACTTAGATAGTGGTAGTTTTGCCTTCAAAAAAGATGTAAAAATTGCATTTTTAGCCCAAGAACCTAACTTTAAAGATGCTAAAAACATTGAAGAAGTTATTTTTAATGATGATAACAAAACATTAAAAATTATCAAAAATTATGAAGATGCCTTAGTATCTAATGATTCTGACAAACTTTCGAAGGCAATGAACGAAATGGAGAATGAAAAAGCGTGGGATTTTGAACAAAAAATACAACAAATTTTAACTAAATTAAAAATAAATGATATGAAAAGACCACTTGATGTACTTTCAGGTGGACAAAAAAGGCGTTTATCTTTGGCTCAAGTTTTATTGTCTAATCCTGAATTTATTATTTTGGACGAACCAACCAACCATCTCGATTTAGAAATGATTGAATGGTTAGAGGAATATCTAACACAACAAAATTTAACTATTTTGATGGTAACTCACGATAGATATTTTTTAGAAAATATTTGTAATCATATTTTTGAATTGGCAAACGGACAATTATATAAATACAAAGGGAACTATTCATATTTTTTAGAAAAAAAAGAAGAAAGAGAATATAACGAAGCCTCAGAAGTGATGAAAGCACGTAATCTGATGCGAAAAGAATTAGATTGGATTCGTAGAATGCCCAAAGCACGCGGCACAAAAGCAAAATATAGAGTTGATGCTTTTCAAGAACTAAAACAAAAAGCAAGCACAAATCTCAAAAAAGAAAACCTTTCGATGTCTATCAATATGCAAAGAATAGGCGGAAAAATTATGGAAATTAAAAATTTATCACATAGTTTTGAAAACCTCAAAATTTTAGATAATTTTTCATATATTTTTAAAAAAGGTGAAAAAATTGGCGTAATCGGTCAAAATGGCGTAGGAAAATCTACGCTTTTGAATGTTTTGACAAATCAAATCGAACTGCAAAAAGGCATTATCGAAGTCGGAGAAACAATTAGATTTGGGTATTACAAACAAGACGGACTAAAATTGCCCGAAGATAAAAGAGTCATCGAAGTCGTTACTGATATTGCAGAGGTCATCACGATTGGTAAAAATCATACCGTTTCACCAATGCACTTGTTGGAACGATTTTTATTTCCACCCAAACAACAATATACTTACGTTTCGACTTTGAGTGGAGGAGAAAAAAGACGTTTGTATTTATTAACAATTTTGGCACAAAATCCTAATTTTTTGATTTTAGATGAGCCTACCAACGATTTAGATATTATCACTTTGCAAATTTTAGAAGATTTTTTGGCTGATTTTCAAGGCTGTTTATTAGTCGTAACACACGATAGATATTTTATGGATAGATTGGTAGATCATATTTGGGCAATGGAAGGCAACGGAAAAATCAGAGATTTTAATGGCACTTACTCTGAATATAGTGCTACTTTGGAATATGAAAAAGAATTGGCAGCCCAAGAAGAAATAGCACAAAAAGAAGCAAATATTTTAAATCAAAATGCTCAAAAACGTACTCAAAAACTTTCATTCAAAGAGCAAAAAGAATTGGAAAATTTAGAAATAGAAATTCCAAAACTCGAAAATGAACAAAAAATACTTACCGAAAAATTAAATAATGCTTCTTTGCTTTCTCATGATGAGATTATGAAAACTGCCAAAGAATTAGAAAATATTACTAAATCATTAGACGAAAAAAGTTTTTTATGGTTGGAATTGACAGAAAAATAAAATAAAACGCTAAGCCTTGCACGAGATACTATAACTATAACTGGTGCAAGCATCAACACTTGCACCAAAATAAGCGAAATAATTACTCTAAAAGTGTGTGGTACAGTTTTTATTTTCCGTATAAATCTTAGTAGAACCACTTTTTTTTAAAGAAATAAATCTGACAAGTTTATTTCTTTAAAAAATATTTTTGCATTTATATTTCTCTTAATTTTTAAAAAATGTTAGTATTTTTTTAAAAGTTTTGTAATTTCAACCCTTAGGGTATATGTTCAAAAATTGCTCTTTTGAGCAATTTTTGAACATATACCCTAAGGGTTGAAATCCTCTGAAAGAAAAACCTCTCAATTTTTGCTACGATTATCAACGTATCAAAAAAAATTTCATAAAATAAGGTCAAACTTACATCAAATCGCATCAACTTAATTTTATAAAAAATATGTAAAAAAATATTTATATATAAATAATTGAAAATCAATTGTTTATATATAAAAATTATCCCGAACTCACGTTATTCACTAAAATCTAATACGCGATAATTGCCATTGTCAATCGACTTACATTGATTAATTTTCCTTCTTCATTGGTAATTTTGATGTCCCAAACGTGAGTAGTTTTACCAATATGTAGGGCGGTTGCTTTGGCATACACATATCCGCTTGAAACAGATTTGAGGTGATTTGAATTGATTTCTAAACCAACACATCTAAATTTAGAAATATCCACGATACAATTAGAGCCAACACTACCAACACTTTCGGCTAAAACAACAGACGCACCACCATGCAATACTCCAAAAGGTTGTTTGGTTCTGCTATCTACGGGCATTTTTGCGACCATAAAATCTTCTCCAATTTCGGTAATTTCTATGCTCAAAAACTCTCCCATTGAGCCTTTTGAAAGCGTATTTAATTTTTCAATATCAATTTCTGAACTCCAAATTCCCATATTTTTTTTTATATTTTTTATAATTTTTTTTGTATCTATTTAGGTACTTTTGATGTAAAAATCTATACTTGCACCCAATATTAATTGTGTAAAAACGTCCAATAAATTGTATTATTTTTTTTCAAAAAAAGCATCTTTGAAACAAAGAAGCAATGCCGAAATAGAAAAAAAGATAGCACCACTATATATCAAATAAGTAGATAATAAACTATCAGGCGTATATATACGCAGGTATGCAGGAGTATTTGAGGCAGGATTATAGACTTCAAAACCTTTGGTTTTTGCAAAAGAAATATCAAATCTAAATTTTCCACCGCCATCTTTCAAACGAAATATTTTTGATACTTCAGTTTTGCGTTCTGTCCAACTTCCGTCAGAATCATATCCAAAGTCATAATAAATATCACCTTCTATATTGCCTGATAAAGTATCTTCATCATCAAAAATATCTACTTCAGCATATCCTTCGTATTTGGTCGTAAGTTCGGGATTGATATAAACTAAAACTTCACACGCAGATAAATTTTCAGGAATTTTTACACTATCCAACGAAACGACAGTCGAGTCAGTTTTAAAATCGTTCAAAGAAAATTGTCTTTCATATACTATTTTTCCTTGAAAATAATAGATAGAACCCGCAAACGAAAGCACACAAACAATTGATGATAAAACAAAAATAAACAGAAGAAAATTTTTCATAATAATTTTTATGTTCTTTGGGTAGTTTTTTAGTGAGAATCAAAAATAATTTTTCCCAAATCGTTTCCATTTTCTTTTTTATCTCGCAACCATTGTGATTCTTTTCTATCTGTTTGAAATTGGATAAATTTATAGGCAATTTTTCCGTTATTATCAAAAACAATTTCGCCTTGTAAGTCTAAAATTAATTCTTGCATCATATATTGGATTTTTTCTGCTTGTAATTTTATTTCTTTATTGGCAGTTTGATTGACAATATTTTGTAATTTATCTAACGAAATTTCGTTTTCATTGGTTTGAAAAATGGCTTTCATCAATCTTTTTCTGATATTTTCTAAATTTCTTTTGCTCCTTTTGGGCATCAAATCAAACCACCTAAAAAGCTAATGTTGTAGGGGTTTTGTATTAGTATTACTACTATTTTTACTATTACTATTTCCTTTTTGAAATCCTATTTTTATATAATAAAAACGTTCTAAT
>RDXZ01000265.1 GCA_004293265.1 Bacteroidota bacterium
CCTTTATATTTGTAAAAAAATAAAAATTGCTCAAAATAGCATAAAAGAAGAACTTGAATAATATGGTAAAAATTGTACTTTTACTATAATTCATCACAAGCGTAGAGAACCTATAACACTAACTAGGACACCAAGCCTATCCCCTGAATCAGCCTCTACGCTTGTTTTTTTAGAAAAGCTCATATAGAATTATAAATCAGCTTATTACTGAATTTATTAAAGGTTTAGAGAAATGCTAAAAATGATGAACATCTTTCTTTTTTCAACCGTAAACATACAATAATTATGTCAAAGTATCAAATTTTTGTAGGTATTGATGTCAGCAAAGACCATTTAGACTTCGCTGCGTATACAAATGGTAAAGTTGCACCAGCTACACGTATAGCCAATACAATAAGTGCCATAGAAGAGTATTTAAGCACTTTTTCAGAGAAAAATACTTTATCAACCACCTTGTTTTGCTTGGAAGATACAGGTATCTACATTTCTTTTCTTTTGTCTGCCTTTATTACTCAAAAAGTAGATTTTTGGGTGGAGAATGCAGTTCAAATCAAGCGTTCTCTTGGTTTGCAAAGAGGTAAAAATGATGCTGTCGATGCACAAAGAATAGCAGAATATGCTTTTCGTTTTAGAGATAAAGTATGCCTTTATGAGGCTAAGAATGAAGTAATAGAGCAACTAAGCTACCTTACAGCCCTTAGAGAGCGTTTAATTCAAAGTAGAAAACAAATTCAAGTTCCGCTAAAAGAAACGAAAACATTTGCTAAAAAATCTATTGGAGATTTGATAGAAAAACATAGTAAAAACACACTTGAAAGCATTGAAAAGGATATTAAAGAAATTGAAACAGCTATTAAGGAGTTGATAAATTCCCAACAAGACATCAAAGAAATGTACGAATTAACAACTTCTGTAGTAGGGGTAGGCGAGGTTACAGCAGTAGAAATTCTTGTTAGTACACAGGGGTTTACCAAATTTACAGACGCTAAAAAATTTGCTTGTTATTGCGGGGTAGTGCCTTTTGAGCATAGTTCTGGTAAGTTTAGGGGCAAAAATAGGGTGTCAAAAATGGCAAACCTCAAACTAAAATCTTTGTTACATATGTGTACGCTTGCAGCTACCAAAAAGACTGGGGAGCTCAAAGACTATTATGAACGAAAAATAGCAGAAGGAAAGGCAAAAATGTCTGTTTTGAATGCCCTAAGAAATAAGATTATTCAAAGAATCTTTGCCTGTGTCCAATCTGGAAAAAAATATGATAAAAACTATCAAAAAGAGTTGGTTTTGTCATAGAATTCAATGGAAGGCGATGCCTTAATTTTTATGGGAATTTTGGCAAAATCGGGCTATATGACGATAGTAAAACTCATAGAAATTCCTTCTGCTATTTTGCTATTGGCAAATTACAAACGTCCCTTAGCGTGGCTTTTGCTGTTCCCTATTACTTGCAATATTTTAATATTTGAAGTCTTATTGGCTCACAAACCTACTATTGGTGTGGTG
>RDXZ01000198.1 GCA_004293265.1 Bacteroidota bacterium
GTAACTATTTAGGTATAGTCATAAAATTATTATTTTGAACTTCGTGCAAGCGTGGACGCTTGCACGAGATATTAACTGGTGCAAGCGTCCACGCTTGCACCAAAATAAGATTATTAATTTGCTAATAAGTTGTTTGTGAAGACAAAAACAAAGGTAATAATAACCTAAAATAAATCTTTAAAATCATATAAATATTAATATATTTTTGTATATTTGCATAAAAAAAGTAGTATGGGATATAGTAACTTTAAAAGTTTTAAACTTACCTTAGAAAAATTAAATTTAGAGGAAACAGATGAAATTCTTTTTCCTCAAATCGACCTTGTAGCCCCATCTGAATGGCTCTTACAAACTTTGCTTTTTGCTAAAAGATTACCGCTTACGAATGAAAAAAGTAAGTCAGAGCGTGTTATTTCACCTATTTTAGTAGAAGTTGCCTTGTATTTTGAAAAACAATTTACAATGTTTTCGGGTAAGGATTTGACGGTCGATAGCAGTCAAGATTTATCAGGTGAATGTGATTTTTTCTTCGCTCAACACCCACGCAAAAGCGTAATGCAAGCACCTGTTGTAACTTTTGTAGAAGCAACAGATGAAGATTTTGAGCATGGGCAAGCACAATGCACTGCTCAAATGTACGCTTCTATGCTTTATAACGAGCAGAAAGGTAAACCTGTACCCTATATTTATGGTTGTGCGGTTACGGGTGATGTGTGGAAGTTTTTAAAGTTAGAAAAAGGAAAAATAACCTTAGATACTGAAAATTACTATTTGATAGAATTACCAAAAATATTAGGTATTTTTCATCAAATATTGAGTAGTTTTTTGAGATAATTTACTCATTTTATTTTTTGCTTTGAAATAACATAAAAATATTATTTTTGTTCTTAAATTGACAGTATTGAATGCGATGTTAAAACAAGTTAGGGAATTTTTGGTTTTGATAAGGATTTTGTTTTTTTGATAAATATTTTGTTTTCTTCAAAAAAATAGATACTTTTGTTCAAAATAAAGATATATTGAATAAATACAAGTTCTTGGTGGACAAAAAGTGTAGAACTACAATCTTAACAAAAATATAGATTTTCTTGTACTTTTCGATACGTCAACAACGCCGAAAAAAAAGCATCTAAAAATTTAAAAAATATGATGAAAATAAATAAAATAAAAATTAGTGTAGTCCTTATAATGTTTTTGTTTGGTCTAATAGTGTGTGTAAAAGCACAAAATAAATCAATGAAAAATGAAGATATTGAATACACCACTTATTTATTTCGATATATAGACAGTGCTGGTATAGACCACGAAAAATATTTTTTATCAATGCCACAAGTGAATTCAATTAACGGGCAAATAAAAGAAGAATATTTTACGCCGTTTATAATAGGATTAAAGTCTCCTTTTATTAATAGTGATACAACTAATAATGTCTTTTTTTCAGGATTAAATAATTTAGAAACTGATTTTTTTTGTAATTTAGCTCTCTATCATATTCATAACAAAGAAATTCCGTCATTTTTGATAGAAACAACTAAATATGATAAAAAAATAGTTGATGAATGGCGGACAAAATACAAAGAAAAAGATATAATGTTTTGGTCAAAAATTTATAAGAGAAAAAAAGTAAGGGCAAGTGGGTTGATAAAAAAAAATAATTCATCGCTTTGGATAATAGAAAATAATAATAAAGTTTTTAAAATGAAAAATCAAAAAAAATCACTTGTGAGATGCAAAAAAAAATAGAAAATTAGCGCAATTTATGATACAAGAACAAGAACAAGAAAGAATAGAACAACGCAAAGAACGTTTGCTAAAAAAATATCCACATCTTACCAAACAAGAGGCAGAAATGTATGCAGAAGGCATTGAAAATCAATCAAAACTCGAAAATCAAAAAGATGTTCCTGCTCTTAGTCCTGAACTTGAAGCGCAATTGAAAATACTCGCAGGAAGATTATAAAAAAGTAAAAAAACAACTGGTGCAAGCCTATGGCTTGTCTGTTGCAAAGTAACAGCCTGCGTGTAACAAATCAAAGTCAAATGGAGTTCTGTAAACATAAACTCATATTCTTCGCTCAAAAAAACAAAACACTACATTTATAGCATTACCAAAATTTTATTCTTTTGTATTATTGTATTATTTTTTCAAAAAAATGAGTATTTTTGCACAATTTTATTTTTCAATCAAAACAAAAAATAAGGCTGGTCATCAAAATAATCTATCTTTTTATTTTTTTAATCAGCATTGGTAAATGTATTGCTTGAAAATCAAAAGAAAGTATTGGCTGACCTAATTTTCCAAAAGTTTTAAAGTTTTGGAAAGTTGGCAATAATAAAAAATAAAGATTTATTCTTTCAAATATAAAAAAAATACAATACCTTTGCGTTTAAATTTTTTAAGCATATAAAACTAATATAAAAAATGGCTTCTATTGATGCACATATTGAAAAAAATCATTATAAAACTTCTTTAAACAATGGAAGAAAAATAATTTTTGCTGATGAACCCATCGAAATGAACGGCACAGACGAAGGTTTTGCACCCGACGAATTACTGTGTAGTGCGTTGGCTTCTTGCACCGCAATCACCTTGCGTATGTATGCAGATAGGAAAGAATGGAAACTTGACGAAGTAAAAATAAATGTAAAAATAGACGTAGATAAACAAAATAGTCTTACTACTTTTTATAGAAATATCGAATTAATTGGTGATTTAGACGCTGAACAAAAACAAAGATTGATACAAATTGCTAATCAATGTCCTGTGCATAAAATTTTATCTAATACAATTTCTATCGAAACAAAACAAATATAATTAAGTATGAAATTTTTGTATCTATTTTTTTCTTTTGCCTTCATAACCATTGTTTTGTATAATATAATGGCTTCACAAGAAGATTATCCAACTAAAATAAAAAGATTGAGAAAAGAAAAAGATGAGTTTTTTAGAACAGATGAAAAATCTCCTATGCCTGATAAAAATAATTTCTTTGGTTTGAAATATTTTGATGTCAATGAAAATTATAAACTAAAAGCAACCATCGAATATTTGGAAAAAAAAGAAAGTATTACCATAAAAACCACCAAAGAAGAAAGTAAAAAGTATCAAAAATTAGGTTTCGCAAGTTTTGCTATCAATAACAAAATACATAAAATCTTACTTTTAAAAGTGCCTAATTTACCTCAATTGTTCATCGCTTTTACTGATTTGAGTTCCAACAAAACGACTTATGGTGGCGGAAGATATATTGATTTACCATATAAAGAAGGGCAAAAAGAGATAGAATTAGACTTTAATATGGCATATAATCCTTATTGTGTTTATAACGAAAAATATGTTTGTCCTATTCCGCCTAAAGAAAATAAATTAAATGTTTTGATAGAAGCAGGTGAAAAATTGTATTAATTTTTAAAAAAATAAGAAAAATGGTAGAAAATTTACAACTCCTAACGCCTCAATTTTGGGCAGATTACGAATTGCTTGATAGTGGAAACTTTCATAAATTAGAAAGATTTGGAGAATATATTTTGATACGTCCAGAGCCACAAGCCGTTTGGGAATCGTCTTTGAAAGAAGAAGAATGGACAAAAAAAGCTGATGCTATTTTTCATAAATCTGATAAAGGAAATGTTGAAAAAGGAAATTGGGAAGTCAATTTACCAAAATTAGAACGTGGTTGGCAAATTAAATATCAAACCAAAAATTTAGATTTTAAGTTTAAATTATCACTATCAGGCTACAAACACGTAGGCGTTTTCCCTGAACAAGCACCCAATTGGGATTTTATTGCCGAAAAATGTCAAAAAATAAACCAACCAAAAGTTTTAAATCTTTTTGCTTATACAGGCGGAGCGAGTTTGGCAGCCCGACAAGCAGGGGCAAATATTACACATGTAGATTCGATTAAATCAACCAATGCTTGGGCAAAAGAAAATATGGAAGTGTCTGGATTGGATAATATTCGTTGGATAACCGAAGATGCGATGGGCTTTGTGAAGCGAGAAATGAGAAGAAATAATCGCTACAATGGTATTATTTTAGACCCGCCTGCCTATGGACGCGGAACAGACGGAGAAAAATGGGTTTTAGAAGAACAAATCAACGAAATGATAGGTTTATGTAAAGAAATTTTAGATGAAAATCAATATTTTTTCATTATTAATTTATATTCTTTAGGGCTTTCGGCTTTGATTGTAGAAAATTTATTAAAATATCACTTTCCAAAAGTTCAAAATATGGGAATTGGAGAATTATATCTTACAGATTCGTTTCAAAAAAGGCTACCTTTGGGCGTTTTTGGGCGATTTTCAAATGTTTAAAAAAACTTGAGTATAAAATTTTGAGTGTTTATTTTTCTTGATATTTTTCTATATCAACACTGGTGCAAGCGTCCACGCTTGCATCAAAATAACCTAAATAATTACCAAAATTTTTACATACCTTTGCAAAAAAAAATACAAAAATAAAATCAAAAATAAAATGAAAAAAGTACAATATCTCCTTACAATCATTATTTTTTTTCTTGTTTATTCGGTAACAGCACAACAAAAAGACGATAAAAAAGAAACAGGAAAAGAAGATTTTAGAATCGTAAAAACCGATACTGCGGGCTATCCACTTATCAAAACAAGTATCGAAATGATTAGTAAAATTCAACCTATCAAAGGTGATTTTGTGATTCAGGACGAAACAGGCAACAAAGCAAATATTATTACTTTCGAAAAAAAAGGCGAAGAAGGAAAAACAGCCACTTCAAGTCGTTTGATTTATTTTCTTTTAGATGCGTCTGCGTACACGAGCGGTACGCCCATCACGACCATTAAAAATTCTGTCAAAGAATCTTTTGCAGGTGGACTAAACAAAGAAAGTGACTTGATAAATGTGGGTTATTTTGGACACGACAATCTTGTTAAAAATTTAGAGCGTGATTTTGGCTCAAATTATAGTAATTTTGAATCTGATATTAACAGCATTACAGCTTCAAACGACACCACAGGAAAATTACCTGATGCCAACAAAGCCATTTATGATGCCATTGATTATTTTAGAAAAAGTGATAAAACGGGACAAAAAATTTTAATCGTCATTTCAGGTGCTATCAACAAAGAGAAAACCGCCTACAAAAGAGATAATATCATTGACAGAGCCAAAAAAGTAGGCGTTAATATTTATACCATCAATTATAAAATCGATAAATTTGAAGATAAATTTTTTCCTGACGATTTGAGAATTATGAGTGATAAAACTGATGCAGAATATAAAAACGTAACAGAATCAACAGAAATAAAAAACGCCCTCGATGAGTTTTTAAAATCGGCTCGCTCAAGTACCACGACCGAAGATGCCACATTGCGTTGCGAAATCAGTTTTGAAGTGCCTAATGTAAAAGATGGTGCCGAACATTCTTTTAAAATAGTGTATAAAGGGCAAGAAGTAAATGGATATTTTACTGCACCGGGCGACAAAGGTAGTAGCGGAATTTTTGGAATTTTGAACGGATATGGATTTATTATTGTGATTGTGATTGGTTTATTGATTGGTGGAGTGGCTTATTGGCAATACAACGAAGCACGCCTTCGAAAATTAGAAGAAGAAGAAATGGAGGCTCAAGAGCAAATTGAAAGAGAACAAGACGAAAAAAGACGTGAAAGAGAACACCAAAACCGCCTCCAAACTATCCAAGAGCAAAATATTCGATTACAAGAACAATTAAAAATGAAAGAACAAGAATTGGCACGAAAAATTGATGAAGTGCCAACAGTTATTCCTGCCTCTAAAATAGACCCGAAAAAAACAATGATTGGTGGGGGAGGTGGCGCACCTGTTTTGCAGGTCGTTGCGGGAGCATTTAGCAAAAATTATAGATTGAACAAACCAACCATGACCATTGGGCGTGCCGCAAACAATGATATTATTATTCCTGAGCAAACCGTTTCTTCACATCACGCCACTTTAACGATTGAGAATGGAAATTTTTTTATTTCTGATATTAATAGTACGAATGGAACTTTTGTAAATGGTACTCGAATCGATAAAAAAATGCTCAAAGGCGGTGATTTATTGAAATTGGGCGGAGCAAGTTGTAAATTTGAAATTGTATAAATTTTGTTAAAAAAAATTACTAAAACTTTGATAAAATAATGCTGAACTTTGTGCAAGCGTGGACGCTTGCACGAGATATTAATTGGTGCAAGCGTGGACGCTTGCACGAGATATTAATTGGTGCAAGCGTCCACGCTTGCACCAAAATAACCTAAATAGTTACAAAAAATAATAAAAAAGGATAATGAAAAATACTACTGAAAGTTCTACCGAAAATACAAACCAAAACAATGTTTCACCTAATAAATTTAAGTTAGAATGGATAGTTTCATTTTTTTCTTTGTTTATTAGTATTTCATCTTTTATTTTTATTGGCATACAAACCAGCATTATGCAATCGCAACAAAAAGCATCAGTTTGGGCATATTTGGAAGTAGTGAGAAATATATCAGGCGATGGATTTTATATTGAGGTGCAAAACAAAGGTGTCGGACCTGCGATTATCAAAAAAGTAAGCTATATTTATGAAAATAAAATTTATGATGATTTTTCAAAAATGGCAAAACAAATTATTGTTGATAAAGAATTTAATTATAATATTTATTCCACCAATCCAATCAACGAAAAAGTAATGTCAGCCAATGAAAAAATACGTATTTTTGCTGTCAAAAATATGAAATATGCTGAAAAACTAATTTTTTCAAACTTTCAATGTCAAATTACTTATGAAAATATTTATGGTGATAAAACTCTATTTGATACAAAAACACAAAAAGACTAAGAATTTTAATCTTTGAATCAAATTTTTTACACTTATTGAGGTCTAAGAAAAAAAACTTTTAAAATTTATAACCATTTTCTATCAAAAATTGATTATAAATTTTAAAAGTTTATACAAACAAAGTCTAATTTTCTATTAATTTTGCTAATGTATTTTGATACAAATCGT
>RDXZ01000199.1 GCA_004293265.1 Bacteroidota bacterium
ATCATCGGTTTGTGTGGCATCATAAGCACGACTTACAGCATATTCTTTGTCTGCCAATACCACAAAAAACCATATACGACCTATATTATAACAACCATATAAAAATGATGAAGTTTCTGAAAATGGCGTTTCATTCATAATTTGGGCATTAATCATTGCTATCAGAAGTTGCCCAAGTGGGTCATTGCCTGAGTTTTTCTCTGCTTTGTATTCGTGTAAAAAAAAGAATGGTTTTTGTGGAGTCTGCTCACCTGTAGAAACTAACCATTCTACTCTGCCATTTGCCTCTACTGTATCTGTTTGAAGGCTAAAATATCGCTGACTAAAAACAGCATAATGAGGTAAAAAGTTGTAATCAATTTCATTGAGCAAAGGGGCTATAAAATTTAGTTTTAGTTCGTCTTCGTTCCACGCCTCTATACGCATCTCGATGAGGTTTTGAAGTTTTAATAAAGGTTTTTCCAAAGGTAGTGCATCAGGCACAGACAACCATTCCGCTAAAACAGGGTGATTTCTGATACGTTTGATACCAAATACTTTTTGCACATCTTCGTAGAGCCATTGCTCAAAAGGTTTCTTTATCATAAACAATATTTTAAATGCAAATATAAGGTTTTTTTTACCAAATGACAAGTATTTCAAAAAATGTTTTAAAAGTTATTGGTCTATTTTATTCAGGAGCAGGCAAGCCTAATTGTTCGTGAATATACACTTTTACTTTTTTCAAAATAGCTACCATATCTGTTAAATCATCGGTTTGTGTGGCATCATAAGCACGACTTACAGCATATTCTTTGTCTGCCAATACCACACACAAAAAACCATATACGACCTATATTATAACAACCATACAGAACTTGTGCAGGATTATTGTTTCTAATTTGGGCATCGACCATAGCAATTAAAAGTTGCCCAAGTGGGTCATTGCCTCCATTTTTTTCGGGTTTAAATTCTTGTAAAAAGAAAAAAGGGTTGCGAGGCATTTGTTTTCCTGATGCCACAAACCATTCTACTCTTCCATTTGCTTCTACTTCGGGAGTTTGGAGTGTAAACATTCGTTGAGTAAACACTCTATAATGAGGAAGATTATTGAAATGGAAATGCAATAAAAGAGGAGAGATAAACATCATTTTGAGTTCATCTTCGTTCCAATTTTCCACATTTTCTGATAGGCTTTCTCGCAATTCTTCCAAATTTGGCGGCAGTGGTTTACTTTCCACAGCAAGCCAATTTACTAAAATATTTAAGTTTTTAATACGCTCAATCCCAAATTCGATTTCAACATCTTCGTAGAGCCATTGCTCAAAAGGTTTCTTTATCATAAACAATATTTTAAATGCAAATGTAAGTTTTTTTTTACCAAATGACAAGTATTTCAAAAAATGTTTTAAAAGTTATCGGTCTATTTTATTTAGGAGCAGGCAAGTCTAATTGTTCGTGAATACTATAAATCGTATTTTTTTACAGGAAAACTGACAATAATATCTCAGATAAAGGTATTAGACTTCCTGCGAAATCACCTTTTCCCTCTCTCAAAGTGGAGAGAGGGCAGGGAGTGAGGCTTAAAAAAACAATTTCGCAGGAAGTCTATTGAATAACTTATAAACTATCTTCAAAATTCAACCAGCTAAACTTTTTCCAAGTGATAACATTATATCAAAAAAGTCCAATTTATTATATAATTTATTCAAATAAATATACAAAATACGATAAAAATAAAAAAATATAAATTATTTTGTATCAAATATATTTTTTTACAAAAAAAATAGATACCTTTGCACCTCGAAATAACATAGCCTTTCACAACTTTTAAAAAGTGTTTTTGAGTTGAATTATTATGATGACTAAGGCTTGGTTTAATATCATTTTGTATGCAAAATATTCGTAATATTGCTATCATCGCTCACGTCGATCATGGTAAAACAACTTTAGTGGATAAAATTATTCACGCCTCAAAAATTTTTAGAGATAATCAACAATTTGATGATTTAATCTTGGATAATAATGATTTAGAGAGAGAGAGAGGTATCACTATCGTTTCTAAAAATGTATCTGTTAGATATAAAGATGTAAAAATCAATATCATCGATACACCTGGTCACTCTGATTTTGGTGGAGAAGTAGAAAGAGTTTTGAAAATGGCTGACGGCGTTTTGTTGTTGGTTGATGCTTTTGAGGGTCCGATGCCTCAAACTCGCTTTGTGTTGAGCAAAGCATTGGCTTTAGGCTTGAAAGTAATTGTGATTATCAACAAAGTTGATAAGCCTAATTGTCGCCCTGATGAAGTCCACGAATCAGTTTTTGATTTGATGTTTAGCCTCGATGCCACAGAAGAACAATTAGATTTTCCTGCTATTTATGGTTCTGCCAAACAAGGTTGGATGGGCAATGATTGGAAAGAAAATACAGGTACAATTGAACCGCTTTTGGAAGCAGTTGTAAAACATATTCCACCTGCACCTTCACACGTAGGTACACCACAATTACAAATTACTTCTTTGGATTATTCGTCTTTTGTGGGTAGAATTGCCATTGGTAGAGTTTTTAGAGGTACTTTCAAAGAAAATACTGATATGGCTTTGTGTAGAGCAGATGGCAGTATCAAAAAAGTGCGTATCAAAGAATTAAATATTTTTGAAGGATTAGGAAAAGCAAAAGTATCAGAAGTAGAAGCAGGAGAAATTTGTGCCATCACAGGCGTTGAGGACTTTGAAATTGGTGATACTTTGACTGATTTAGTCAATCCTGAACCATTGCCTCGTATTTCTGTTGATGAACCAACGATGAGTATGTTGTTTACTATCAATAATTCTCCTTTTTATGGCAAAGATGGTAAGTTTGTTACTTCACGTCATTTGAGAGAAAGATTGATGAAAGAAACAGAAAAAAATCTTGCTTTGCGTGTTGATCCAACTGATAGCGAAGATAAATTTTTAGTGTATGGACGTGGAATTTTGCATTTATCTGTTTTGATTGAAACCATGCGTAGAGAAGGATATGAATTACAAGTCGGACAACCGCAAGTAGTTTTCAAACAAATTGACGGACAAAAACACGAGCCTTTTGAGTTATTGGTAATTGATGTACCTGAAAATGTAGCAGGAAAAGCCATTGAATTGGTAACACAACGCAGAGGCGAATTGTTAATAATGGAGCCAAAAGGTGATTGGCAACACTTGGAATTTAGCGTACCTGCCAGAGGTTTGATTGGTTTGAGAAATCAAGTTTTGACTGCCACCGCAGGTGAAGCCGTAATGACTCATAGATTTGAGGCTTATAAACCTTATAAAGGTGAAATTCAAGGACGTATTAATGGTTCTTTGATTGCTATGGATACAGGAGTAGGAACGGCTTATGCAATTGATAAATTACAAGACAGAGGATTTTTCTTTGTCGATCCAAACGAAGAAGTATATGCAGGACAAGTAATTGGAGAGCATAGTCGTCAGAATGACTTGGTAGTTAATATTCAAAAAGGTAAAAAACTAACCAATATGCGTGCTTCGGGTACAGATGATAACGTAAAAATTGCTCCAAGCGTGAAATTTTCATTGGAGGAAGCAATGGAGTATATCCAAAAAGACGAATATGTAGAATTAACGCCTAAAGCAATTCGTATGCGTAAAATTTATCTTGATGAAAATGAACGCAAACGTTATGCTTCTCAATTTGAGATGGCTTAGTCTGTATTGATATTTTAAATAAAAAAAAGATTTTTAGTTCGCTAAAAATCTTTTTTTTTTGTTTTGATAAAATTGATATTTTTTATCTTTTAGAAGCAACAAACTTCAAAAAATCATCTTTTTGTCCAAAAGTAAAAGCATCACTTAATTTATAATACTCTTGTTTATCAACACAATAATCATAAGAAAATCTTGCTATATTTAATTTATCATTTTCAAAACTAAACAAATTAATAATTCCCCTGATTTGTACCGTTGTAAAACAACCTTTGATAGGAATAATGGTACGTGCTAACGTGATTTTTCTATTATTAAAAGATTCTTTGCTGATTCTATCTCGAATATCTTTATAATCAGCCTCAGTTAAAACGCAATTGTTTGGATTAGAAGGATTGTTTGGATTGGGATTGATGGGCGTATTACCATTTTCAGCTTGTAAAAAAGCCACTAAATTTTGTTGATTGACAGAAGTTGTCAAAACTTGTACGCTTTGTTGATAGTTTCCTGAGTCAAAACTTCTTGGATACATACGTTTTAGATAGTTCAAACGATTGTTTTCATTTTGTAAAAGAGTCGCAAAACGCATAATATGTGCAGTTGTAAAACAAATATTTTGAGAAAAATATTCTCCTAATTTATTGATTTTTAAGTCGTCTGTATTCAAATTATTCACTTCTCTTGCCATAATAATAAAATCATTGTAAGTAACAGGATTGTTACATCTGTTTGCACCTACGTATCCAACTGCATTTGGATATAACAAATTAGGAAAATTTGGATTATTATTGTTGTTATTGTTATTGTTGTTATTGTTATTGTTTCCGCCACGTCTTTCTAAAACAAAATCGTGTAACATAAAAACCGTAGAAAAATAAGCAAAACTATTATATACTTCATAAAAATTGGCTCTATCAAAAACTCTGTCATAAGATGCTTTCGCAAACTCTAAACGTGTAAAATCTTCTTGAAATAATTCTGCTAATTCTTTGATTTGGCTTGTAGAAAAACAATTGTTATTTAAAATTCCTCGAGATACACTCAAACGTGGTGAATCACTATTTTGGTTTTGTATTTCTCTTTTAAAACCTTGAAAAGCGAAATTACTGACAGGTTGATTGCAATTTTGGGCTGATGTATTCAGTAGAATAAACCCATAAACGAAAACAAAGAATATTTTTTTCATTTTTTTTGAAACTTTTTGTGTTATAAATAAAATTAAGATATTTTTTTGTTTTTATATACTTCAAAAATGGGCGCATATTACATTCGATTTGTAAAGTTTTTTTTCTTTGATAATATTTTCAGGCTTTTATTTATTTTTTTGTTAATTTTAATACGAAAAAGTAATTTTTTACTACTTTAAAATACTAATTTAAAAAAAACTTTGAAAACTATTTAAACTATTATAGTTTTTTATGTGTTGTTATTAAAACGAAAAACATTATTTTTTTTATATGAATTATTTTTTTACAAGACAAAATATAGTCTTATTATTTATTACTTTTTTGTTTCTTTTGCCTAAAAATATATTGGCACAAGAAAAAGTAACCCTCAGTGGATATGTAAAAGATGCCAAATCAGGCGAAACTTTGATTGGTGCTTCTGTTTATTTGAAAGATAAGGAAATAGGTGTTTCTACGAATGCGTATGGTTTTTATTCCATTTCTGTACCCAAAGGAAAATACACGATTATGACTGCTTTTATTACTTATCAAACACAATCTTTAGAATTAGATTTGCAACAAAACCAAAAACTTGATTTTGAACTCAAAGAAGAAGAAAACGAACTCAAAGAAGTCGTTATCACAGGGGAACTTGACCAAGTAAAATCTGTTGAAATGAGTATCAATAAATTAGACATCAAAACCATTACCAAAATTCCTGCTTTTTTGGGTGAAGTAGATATTATTAGAAGTATTCAATTTTTACCCGGTGTATCGACTGTCGGCGAAGGAGCAACAGGTTTTAATGTGCGTGGTGGGGGAGTGGATCAAAATTTAGTGTTGTTAGACGAAGCACCTGTCTATAATTCTTCTCATTTATTTGGCTTTTTTTCTGTGTTTAATCCTGATGTGGTCAAAGATGTAAAGTTAGTAAAAGGTGGTGCGCAAGCACAATATGGAGGGCGTTTGTCTTCGATTTTAGATGTAAGATTAAAAGAAGGCAATAACAAAACTTGGGGAGTTGCGGGAGGAGTTGGTTTGATTTTTAGTCGTTTGATGGTAGAAGCACCGATTAAAAAAGACAAAGGTTCGTTTATTATTGCGGCTCGCCGTTCTTATTTGGATATATTAGCAAAACCATTTTTGAGTGGAACATTGAAAGAAGCGGTTTTTAATTTTTATGATTTGACTATGAAGGCAAATTATAAATTAGGTTCAAAAGACCAAATTTTTCTTTCAGGGTATTTTGGGCGTGATAATTTTGGCAGTCCAAATGCTTTTAAATTTAATTGGGGAAATACAACGGCTACTTTGCGTTGGAATCACGTTTTTGGTGATAAATTATTTATGAATTTGACTACTTTTTATAGTAATTATGATTATAGATTAGGTTTTGGCACAGGAAAAGATACTTTTGATTGGAACTCAAAAATTTTAAATTATAGCGTAAAACCTGAATTTACGTATTATTACAATGAAAAAAATACATTTACTTTTGGAGGTCAATCTATTTTTTATACTTTTGAGCCGGGCAGTGCTGTCGCCACCAGCAATGGACAAACGGTTAATATTAGCCTCCCTGAAAGATATTCTTTAGAAAATGCCGTTTTTATTGGCAATGAGCAAACTATTAACTCAAGATTATCACTTCAATATGGTTTACGTTTTTCTTGGTTTAATTATCTCGGTCCAGGTGATATTTATGAATATGCCAATGATGCAGTGCCAGTTGGACAACGCAAACCTTTGGTGAGTGTACGCACAGCAGGTTATCTTGAAAATGTAAAAACTTATTCTAATTTAGAACCACGTTTTTCGGCTAAATACGAATTGACTTCTAATCAATCTTTAAAATTGAGTTATAACAGAATGGCTCAATACATTCATTTGATTTCTAATACGACCGCCTCGACACCGCTTGATGTTTGGAGTCCAAGTACTAATAATTTGAAACCACAAATTGCAGACCAAGTAGCCATCGGATATTTTAAAAATGCTACTATCAAAGACCAAAAATATGAATTTTCAGTAGAAAGTTATTACAAAGCATTTCAAAATGTGGTAGATTATGTTGATGGAGCAGATTTATTGTTGAACAGATACCTTGAAGGAGATTTGTTGATAGGCAAAGGACGTGCTTATGGATTAGAGTTTTTTATCAAAAAATCAACAGGAAAATTCAATGGTTGGATAAGTTATACCTTAGCACGCACCGAAAGACAAGTGCAAGGAATCAATAGAAATAATTGGTATCCTAATCGTTTTGACCAATTGCATAGATTAAATTTGGTTGGTTTTTATGAATTGAATGATAGGTGGAGTTTTTCGGCTGACTTTGTGATGTCTACGGGTACGCCTGCGACTTTTCCAACCAATAGAGTCGAAATACAAGGTTATACCATTCCACATAATTCAGAAGAATCTCGTAATAATGTTCGTATTCCTTGGTATCATCGAGTAGATATTGCGGCAACATTGCAAGGTAGAAAGTTTAAAAAGAACGGAAAAAAACGTAAAAATGAAGATTATTGGGTTTTTTCTGTGTATAATATTTACAACAGACGCAATCCTTTTTCGATTTATTTTAGACA
Source organism: Bacteroidota bacterium (assembly GCA_004293265.1). GTDB lineage: Bacteria > Bacteroidota > Bacteroidia > Cytophagales > Microscillaceae > RDXZ01. The sequence goes on from RDXZ01000199.1 coordinate 7,438, forward strand.
AAATCCAGAAATACCAACACAAACAGAGGCAGTACGTTTTTCTGTGATTGGAAGTTTTATTCCTTCGGTTTCTTATAATTTTAAGTTTTAAGTTTGTAACTATTTAGGTTATTTTGGTGCAAGCGTGGACGCTTGCACCAGTGAGTTGTATCTATTTAGGTTATTTTTTTGTGGTGTTGTAGATGTCCTATTTTGTCCTGCTGAACGAAGTGAAGCAACTAACTGCTTGTTAAAGGTGGTTTGTAAACGAAAAAGTAGATTTTTCGCTT